>JAQWOW010000306.1 GCA_029245665.1 Polaribacter sp.
AGTAATTGGTGATTTATATGCAGTACCGTATAATTATTAATCTGGGGGTGTTGGTTCTGAAGATGTATTACTTCGATTTGATGGAACAGAATATCGTATTTTTAACAGAAGTTCTTTTGACCAAAATATCGGTTCTTGGGATATGAGGAGTGTAACTGATATGACTAATATGTTAAGCAATTCTAACATATCTATCGAAAACTATGATGCTATTTTAAATGGATGGTCTTCAAAAACAAATAAGCAAGGGGTTCGGTTAGGCGCAAATGGTTTAAACTACTGTAATGCTCAATATGCAAGGCAAAGTATTATAGATACCTACGGATGGACAATAATTGATGCTGGTGAATATTGTAGTACTTTAAGCACCGAAGTTTTAGAAAAAACCTCATTTACTATTTCTCCAAACCCTACATCCGATTTTTTATCGATAACTGGCAACCAAAAGCGTGTATCAATATCTATCTACAATCTATTGGGGAAAGAGGTGTTGCCTGAAAGTAACTCCAATAAAGTAAACGTAAAAGCATTGCCAAACGGTATCTATGTAATTCGCATTAGAGAGGGGTTGCAAGAAGTAAGAAAGAAGTTTGTTAAAAACTAAAGTATTGACAAATCGAATAATAGGCTTCTAATAAATAACACAAAACCTTCCTGCATTGCAAGGAGGTTTTGTGCATAATAGCACTCACTTTTAATGAATAGTGAATTCTTTTTATAGATATGAAATGACCATCCTACAATTATTGAAATTAAAAAACCTCAACGATACGATATTCATATAGATGAGGTTTTTATTTGTACAGGCGGAGAGACTCGAACTCTCACACCTCACGGCACTAGATCCTAAGTCTAGCGTGTCTACCAATTCCACCACGCCTGCAACTTCCTAATTAAATAGGGTTGCAAATATAAACAATAGTTACAAACTTCAAAGTAGTTCATTATTATTTTTCTATTTTTGAAATAGAAAAACAAAAAATTAAATGAACTCCATTCAATCGTTTCTAAAAAACCATAAAAATCGACTCATAAATGAGTTGATAGCGTTGCTTAAAATACCGTCTGTAAGTGCAGATTCTGCCTATAAAAAAGACGTCTTACAAACTGCCGACTTTGTACTAAATAGTCTAAAAAAAGCAGGGTGTGATCATGTAGAAATATGCGAAACTCCTGGGTATCCGATTGTATATGGTGAAAAGATTATCGATGCAAAATTACCCACAGTTTTAGTCTATGGGCATTATGATGTGCAGCCAGCAGACCCTATTGATTTATGGACTTCTCCTCCTTTTGAACCGGTTGTTAAAAAAACAGCAATTCATCCTGAAGGGGCCATTTTTGCACGTGGCGCTTGTGATGACAAAGGACAAATGTACATGCATGTAAAAGCAATGGAATACATGACGTCCACAGGAAATTTACCTTGTAATGTAAAATTCATGATAGAAGGCGAAGAGGAAATTGGTTCTGAAAGCCTGGCTTGGTTTGTGCCAAGAAACAAAGAAAAATTAGCCAATGACGTTATTTTAATTTCTGACACTGGCATGATTGCCAATAACATTCCCTCTATAACCACAGGTTTGCGTGGCTTGAGCTATGTTGAAGTTGAAGTTACAGGTCCGAACAGGGATTTACATTCTGGTCTGTATGGAGGTGCCGTTGCGAACCCTATTACTATTTTAACAAAAATGATTGCTTCTTTGCATGATGAAAATAATTACATTACCATTCCTGGTTTTTATGATGCCGTTGAAGAACTCTCTAAAGAGGAAAGAGCAGCAATGGGCAGAGCTCCTTTTTCAGAAGAGGATTATAAGGAAGCATTGCAAATAAAGGCTACTTATGGGGAAAAAGGATATACGACTAACGAAAGAAATTCTATAAGACCAACACTAGATGTCAACGGAATTTGGGGAGGGTACACTGGCGAAGGGGCAAAAACAGTTATAGCAAGTAAAGCATCTGCAAAAATCTCTATGCGTTTGGTACCCAACCAAGATTGGAAAGAGATTACGCAGTTGTTTAAAAATCATTTTGAAAAAATTGCACCAAAAGCTGTTTCTGTAAAGGTAACACCACACCATGGCGGGCAAGGCTATGTAACACCCATAGATACGATTGCCTACAAAGCCGCAAGTAAGGCTTATGAAACTACCTTTGAAAAAACACCTATTCCACAGCGAAGTGGCGGAAGCATTCCTATTGTTGCTTTGTTTGAAAAAGAACTAAAAAGCAAAACTATTTTAATGGGTTTTGGATTAGATTCGGATGCCATTCACTCACCTAATGAACATTTTGGTATCTGGAATTACTTGAAAGGGATTGAAACCATTCCTTATTTTTATCAGTATTTCACAGAGTTATCAACTAAAAAAACCAATTAAAACTGAACAGATGAAAGCGCTTATTTTAAAAAATACCTCCCTTTTTGTTTTATTACTATTGGCAATCAGTTGTTCTAAAAAGCAAAAACAATTTACCCTTTTAGAATATGAAACCGCTGCAAAACATATGGATAGTGATTTATATAACTTGATCTACAATCAAGTTAATGGAAGCCGTTTTGTTGGAAAAAACAATTTAATCTACACTACGAATAGTAAAGAGGGGAAAAAATTTATTTTCGTAAATACGGTTTCAAAAACAAAAAAAGCAGCCTTTGATCATCAAAAATTAGCAGCAGCCTTGTCTAAAGAATTGGAGATCAAAATTAAGGCTTCAGAGTTGCCAATCTATTCCGTTTCTCTTTCTGATGATTTAAAAACACTAAATTTCATGGCAAACAGGCAAAAATACGTGTGCAATTTAGAGGAGTATTCACTTACCAAGATCATTTCAAAATTTGACAGAGCGTATCGCAATGAACACATTTCTCCTAATGGGAAATTAGCTGCATATATCAATCAATACAATCTTTGGATTCGTGATTTAGAAACTGGTAAAAGAACCCAAATTACCTTTGATGGTGAAGAAGATTACGGCTATGCAACGAATAATGCAGGCTGGATTAAAAGCGATGGCGCAGTTTTAAAATGGGCTCCAAATTCTGATAAAATTGCAACATTTCAACAAGACGCTCGAGGGGTTGGTATGATGTATGTAACCTCGAGCAATGTTGGACATCCAAAGTTAGAAGCATGGAAACATCCTTTGCCAGGAGATGCTAAAATCTTTACAATTGAGCGGGTTATTATTCATCTAGGAAAACAGCCAAAAACAGTGCGTTTAAAAATGGATAAAGACTTTCAAAGAGGGTCTACAACAGATCATATTGCAAACAGGAATAACGAATTATTAGATGCTCAGTGGAATAAAGAAGGAACACAATTCGCTTTTGTTTCAGGCTCTAGAGATCATAAAATTGCTCATTTACAAATAGCTGACACCAAAACAGGGGTTGTAAAATCGATTCACAAAGAAGAAGTGGATACTTATTACGAATCTGGTGTAAAAACTGAAAACTGGCGTGTTTTATTTGACTCTAATGAGTTTATTTGGTATTCAGAAAAATCAAACTGGGGACATATATACTTGTATGATTTGACAACTAAAAAATTAAAAAATCAAATTACCTCTGGAGATTGGATTGTGAAACAAATTAAACATATTGACACAAAAAATAGAGAAATTTATTTTAGTGCTGGTGGAAAAGAAAAAGGAAACCCGTATCACGATTACTTTTACAAAGTGAATTTTGAGGGTTCTAATTTGATCAATTTAACGCCGTCTAAAGGGACCCATAAAGTGGTTTTTTCAGACGACAATGCGCTTTTATTGGATACCTACTCTACGACTAGCAATCCTCCTATTACCGTTGTAAGAAATGGAAATGGTGAGAAAATAATGGAGTTAGAAAGGTCAGATATTTCTGAACTAAAAGCAAGAAATTGGCAAGAACCTGTTGAATTCTCTGTGAAAGCTAGAGATGAGAAAACAGCCTTATACGGCATTATGTGTCTGCCAAGTAAATATGACGAGCGTAAAAAATATCCTGTTTTGAATTATATTTATCCGGGGCCACAGTCTGGTAGTGTTGGTGAGTATGGTTTTAGGGTTATTTGGAGAGATTTTCAAGCCCTTGCAGAATTGGGGTTTGTGGTGGTTGCAGTTGATGCAATGGGAACTCCGATGCGCTCGAAATCTTTTCACGATGCATATTACGGAAATATGGGTGACAATGGCTTGCCCGATAATATAACAACCATCAAACAATTGGCACAGAAATACAAAGGAATGGATCTTGAACGGATTGGAATTTGGGGCCATTCAGGTGGGGGATTTGCTTCTACAAGAGCCGTTTTTGCGTATCCAGAATTTTATGATGTTGCAGTGTCTGGTGCTGGAAATCACGACAACAGAAATTATGAAGCAGATTGGGGTGAAAAATGGCAAGGCCTTTTAGTAGACGGAAATATGGAAGGCAAAACCGATGGAACCACAAATTACGACAACCAAGCAAATCAATTAATTGCCAAAAATTTACAAGGAAAATTATTGATTACACATGGTACTATGGACGATAATGTTCCGCCATCCAATACCATGTTGGTTGTGGAGGCACTGATTAAAGCAAACAAAGATTTCGATATGATATTGTTTCCAAATAAAAGACATGGGTATGGAAATATGACAAAATATATGACTCGAAAACGGTGGGATTATTTTGTAACACACCTTCTAAATGCTAAGCCTCCAAAAGGGTTTCAATTAAAATAAAGAGATGAAAAATACTTTTTTAATACTGTTGTTGTTTATAGGAGTACTACCGATAAAAGCACAAGATTTATTTGATGAAAAAGAAAGCTTCACCAAACAAGACTCTTTAAGGGGAAGCATCACTGCAGCCCGTATTTGGTGGGATTTAACCTATTATCATTTGGAGGTAGAAGTAATACCTGATGCTAAGTTTATTTCAGGGAAAAACACAATTAAATATACTGTTTTAAAGGAATATCAAACCCTGCAAATTGATTTACAAACCCCTTTAAAAATCACAAAAGTCACTCAAAACGGAAAAGAATTAAAGGTCATAAACCAAGGGAATGCTCATTTTATACAACTCCTAAAAAAACAGCAAGTAGGGAATACAGAAAGTATCGTTGTGCACTATCAGGGAAACCCCAAAGAGGCGATACGTGCGCCTTGGGATGGGGGTTTTTCATGGAAAAAAGATGCCAACGGAAATCATTTTATAGCCACTTCTTGTCAGGGCTTGGGAGCAAGTGTTTGGTGGCCCTGTAAAGACCACATGTATGACGAAGTAGAAAATATGGATATGAGTGTTACGGTTCCTCATAATTTGATGGACGTCTCTAACGGAAAACTCAAAAAAGTGATCGATAACGGTGCAACAAAAACCTATCATTGGACGGTAAAAAACCCTATTAACAATTACGGTGTGAATATAAACATTGGAGATTACACCCATTTTTCTGAAGTTTTTAAAGGCGAAAAAGGGAATTTAGACATGGATTATTATGTGTTAAAAGACAACCTTAAAAAAGCCAAAAAACAATTTAAAGATGCCCCAAAAATGATGAAAGCTTTTGAGTATTGGTTTGGTCCTTACCCTTTCTATGAGGATGGTTATAAATTGGTAGAAGTTCCTTATCTAGGAATGGAACACCAAAGCTCTGTAACCTATGGCAATAAATACAAACAAGGCTATTTAGGTCGTGATTTGTCTGATACTGGCTGGGGTTTAAAATTCGATTTCATCATTATTCATGAATCTGGTCATGAGTGGTTTGCAAATAACATTACCCATAAAGACATTGCCGATATGTGGATTCATGAGAGTTTTACCAACTATTCTGAAAGCTTGTTTTTAGAGTATTATTATGGGAAAAAAGCGGCATCAGAATACGTTATTGGTACCCGAAAAGGTATTGAAAATAAGAAACCTATAATTGGCCATTACAATGTAAATAAACGAGGGTCTGGTGATATGTACTCAAAAGGGGGCAATTTATTACATACCCTAAGACAATTGGTTGATACTGATGAAAATTGGAGACAAATTTTGAGAAAAATGAATCGTGTTTTTTACCATCAAACGGTTGCAACTTTTCAAATAGAAAGTTTTCTTAGTAAAGAAATAGGGATTGATTTAACAACTATTTTTAATCAATATCTTAGAGATATAAGAATCCCAACTCTAGAGTATCAGCTTAAAAATAGTGTTTTAAGGTATCGATGGACAAATGTAGTAGAGGGTTTTAAAATGCCTTTAAAAGTTTTTATCAATAAGAATCCAACCTGGATTTATCCGACCTCAAAAATTCAATCAAAAACTTTATCCGAAAAGAAATCAACTTTTAAAATAGACCCCAACTTTTATGTTTACTCAAAAAGTATAAAATAAGTCGTTTTCTGTTTTTTACAACAGCTGTTTTAAGGCACTTTGATACAAGAAATTTTTCTCATTAAATACTGTTTTTCTAAGGATAAAAAAAACATGCGTTCGTGATTGAAGCGTTTGTTTGAGCTCTTTTTGAAAAATGAAAAAAAGCGAGTGCGAAAAGCAAGACCCAAAGGGGAATGCCCAAAACATTACTCTTTTTCTGCCATTTTTTTCACGTAATCTGTGATGATTACAATTTGAGTAGGCCCAATTTTACCTTCTATGTATTTTGCGTTTTCATGATCTAAAGAAATCCTTCGAACCGCTGTTCCTTGTTTGGCAACCATGCTCGATCCTTTCACCTTTAAATCTTTAATTAACACAACACTATCTCCTGCTTTTAGAACAGCACCATTGGCGTCTCTGTGAATTATTTTCTCACTTTCATCTAAATGATCTCCAGATTCTTTTGCAAACCGTAAATCGGCATCTTCTAAATACATCATGTCTAATAAATCTTTTGGCCAACCTTCATTTTTCAAACGAGATAACATTCTCCAAGCAACTACCTTTACAGCTCTATATTCACTCCACATAGCATCGTTTAAACAACGCCAATGATTTACATCTAAATCATCTTCGCAATTCAGTTGAGCTATGCAAATAGTACAGGCCAATAAACTACCATCTACTCCGCCTCCACCGGTTGAGCTTGGTTTTACTTCATAGATAGATAGCGCCTCTTTTGAAGTGCATAATTCACATTGATTGCCACTTCTATTTTCTAAATCTTGTGCTAAACTCATGTTCTTTTTTAGATTGGTATTGGCAAAAGTAAGGTTTCTTTTTAGGTAATTTCTAAAGAAGTAAATTTGAAAGTGGTTCCATCAAACAAACCTTTATCGCTTAACTTTAAGGAAGGAATAACGAGTAAAGCCATAAAAGACAAGGTCATAAAGGGGGCTTTTAATTTGCTTCCCATCTCTTTTGCCATCGCATCTAATTCTGCGTATTGTTTTCCAATAATTTCAGCAGGCTGATCACTCATAATTCCTGCCACAGGCAAAGCAACTATTTTTTCTGAAGTTTCATTTACAGCACAAATACCACCTTTATTTTTAATCAATAAATTCACTGCTTTGTAGATGAATTCATCTGATGTCCCTAGGGCAATGATATTGTGTGAATCATGTCCAACAGAGCTAGCAATGGCTCCTTTTTTGATTCCGAAATTTTTAATAAACGCAATTGCTGGAGAAGCATTTTTATAGCGATTTACAACGGTCATTTTTAAAATATCTTCTTCCGGATTTGACACTAAATTTCCGTCTACAAGTAACGAGTTACATTCAATTTCACGAGTCACCAACTCGCCATCTAAAGCTTCTATAACTCTAATTTTTTCTGAAGAAGTTTGATATTGATAATCCTCTATTTTCTTTGGATTGACCTCAAAATTATTCAAAATTTTAAAAGGGACAGATTGCACAAAACTTTGGCTGTTTTGAGCTACTAATTCACCATTAATATAGGTTTGCAAAACCTTAAATTTTTGTAAATCTTCAACTACTATAAAATCTGCAGCATCTCCTTTTTGCAGCAAACCAACCTCTAAATCGTAATGTTTTACTGGATTTATACAAGCTACTTGCAACACTTTAAAAACATCTATGCCTTTGGCAACAGCTCTTTCACACAATTGATTGATGTGTCCTAACAACAAATCATCTGGATGTTTGTCGTCTGAACAAAACATCATATTTTCAAAATAGTCAGGTAACAGATCAATTAGGGCTTCAAAATTCTTTGCAGCACTTCCTTCTCTAATGAGAATTTTCATTCCTTTTTGTAATTTCTCTAGGGCTTCATCATAGGTAAAACATTCATGATCTGTAGAGATTCCAGCGGCAATATATTTTGTAACATCGTCGCCTCGTAAACCTGGTGCGTGGCCATCAATAGGTTTGTGATACTGTTTTGCCCACGCGAGCTTTTTTAGCACCTCTTCATCATCAAACAAAATCCCAGGATAATTCATCATCTCTGCCAAGTACTTGATATCAGGATTTGCCATCATTTTTTGAATATCACCAGAATCAATAACAGCTCCGGTACTTTCAAAAGAAGTTGCAGGTACACAAGAAGGTGCTCCGAAATTAAATTTTAATGGCACTTTTTTTCCATTTTCAATCATAAAATCTACTCCCTTCACTCCTAATACATTCGCAATTTCATGCGGGTCTGATACCGTTGCAACAGTTCCGTGAACAAGGGCAATTTTTGAAAATTCAGAAGGGACTAATAGAGAACTTTCAATGTGAATGTGTGCATCTATAAACCCAGGTAAAATATAATTCTCTATGGCATGGTCTGATGAACGAATACTTACAATTTTTCCAGCTTCAATCTCAACTTCTCCTTTAAAGATAGTGCGATTTAAAATGTCTACAATGTTTCCTTTAATAATCATATTGCAAAATTAACCAATCCTATTTTTTTAATTGTTATTATTTCCTTGTAATCTTATTTTTAACCATATAATTACTTCGGTCATACATTTCGTCATTGCTGGCCTACCTGGGGTAAACAGGGAGGTATGATATGGTAATCTATCTGTTTTTAGTTTCAATTAGACAACTACTTCTGTTATACCTCCCTCAAAATTAGCTCATAAAAAAAACCAATGGTTCTGTAAGAGAACCATTGGGTCTTTTTGTTTTTAAAATTCTATTTAAATTTTTTAGGTATTCGGTATTAAATCATTATTTTTTTGGTAATAATTTTTGTGTCTGTAACTAAATGGACAATATAAACACCACCATCACTAATATTTTTCGGTAGTACAATGTCATTCATCCCATTTCCTTCAAAGGAAGTATTTATCAGTTGTTTCCCAAGGATATCATACATTCTAATTTTTGCTTCACCAATATGAACGCCTGAGATTCGTAAGTTTTCTTCAGAAGAGATGTAAATACTTGGATTATTGTTTAAAGCAACCTTATCTGAACTTAAAACTTGAGAAGTTGTATGTAAGTAAAAGCGTCCTATTCCATTGATGTCCTCAGAAAGCGTTGTTTTAAAAGTTGCGGCATTGTCAAGTAAGTTAAAAGAGTTTTTTTCTTTGTCTTCTAAATACACCTTAATTTCTGCTGGAAGGTTATCAATTGCCGCAGAAATAGTTATTTCGCTACTTGATGTGGCGTTGACACCAACTGATACAATCGTTTTTTCGTGATTATTATTTGGTAATGCCTGTATACGGTAATCATTTCCTTCACTATCCTCTACCAAATGCGTATAAATATCTGTTCCACCGCTATTAAACGTTGTACTATCAAAACCATTGTCAAAGCCATTTGTGGCTTCTTTTACATAGTAAATAACTGTGTGTTTATGAGAAGAACCATCTGTAATCATCAACTTAATTTTTTGTGAAGAAGAGCTATTCTTTTGTTGATATGAAGTTGTACTTTGATGACTTTGCATATCTTTTTTAAAACTAAAGACTGCTGAACCTGATATAGATTTTACAAAAAAACTTTGACCAGGTCTAATATAAGAAGTACCAACAAGATTGTTAGCTATATCATAATCTCTATTTTCAGAATTCCAAATCCACATAGTCTTTTCTTTTAAGTTATCTCCATTATACGATAAAAAAGCTACTCCTTCAGCTGTTTGATCACCAACACTAATGGATGAAGGATAAGGATTCCCAATAAAGAAATGCTGAGCTTCTTCAATATTCTGATTCGTCTTGCTGATGTCTAAACCTGGGAAAAGACCTGTAAAAGAAATGTCTTTGTTTTCACCATTACCCTCTAGATGAACACCCCAACCCTTACCTGATTCGAAAATATTAGGAAAATCTACATTATCAACACCGTTATATATAACCCATTTGAATTCACTATTATTAAAATAAGTAAGCCCTCGATTATCAGTGTGAGATCCCAAACCTCTTGATAAATTTTCTTTAGCTACAAAAGTAGTTACACTTTGATCCAAGACAGGAGAGGAAACAAATTCCCATCGATTAGAAGGAATGGTTTTAGTAAAAGTTATTTCACCAGACCCAGAGGATTCTCCTTTTACAATGAAAGAACTATTTTTAATTTCAAGTGGTATATGATTATTTAAAACTAGATTCCCATTTATGGTTACATTTGATTCTTCACCAACGATCATTTTAGCTTCATAATTTAGGGTTAATCCTTGTGAATGTATATTTAGTACACTCAATAAAAAGAAAATGATTGATAATAATTTAAGCATAAATAATATTTATAATATACTTATTAAATATATGACAAATAACACTTGTTGTCAATAAGTAGTAATACCCAAAAATCATTCTTAAAAAAAACCAATTCATCTCAGCATAAAATATACTATATAAAAAAAGTTTTTTTTGATTACAAACTTTAATTTTCCAAAAAATTCATTAAAATTTTCAAACTTTCTATTGGATTTTCTTCCATTGGAACATGTCCTGAATTTAAAATAGTCGCTAATTTAGAATTGGGAATAAGTGCATTCATTCTTTTTCCATTATCCAAAGGAATCCAATTGTCTTGTGCTCCCCATATTAATAATGTAGGTGTTTGAATACTTTTAAGTTTATCTATATTTTTTTTTGCTCCTAGGTTAATATCTATTTTAGCACGATCAATAAAAGCCTGTCTATTACCAACCCTTAAAACCATTTTATGATACCGTGTAATTAATTCTCCTGTAACTTTAGCATCATTGGCATATACTGCTTTCATATTTTTCTCAATTAATAACTTTGGAGTTATGTACAAAAAAAAAGAACTTAAAATAGGTTTTTTTGCCATTTCAAATATTTTTGGTAATGGTTTGTTGGTTGGTAAACCACTTGCGTCAACTAAAATGAGTTTCTGAATTTTGGTTGGGTTTTCAGCTGCATAATTCCATGCAATATTGCCCCCTAAGGAGTTTCCTACGATATGAAACTTTTCAATATTTAATTTTTTAAGAAAAGAGTGTAAAAAAGTGGTGTATCCTTTTATAGAATAATCGGCATTCTTATTCGGACCCGTAATCCCAAAAGCAGGCAAATCCATTCTTATAACTCTATTTGTTTTTTTTAACTCGTTCGTCCAAGCATCCCAAGTATGCAAAGAAGAAGCTGTTCCATGAATTAAAACTATTGGAAACCCCTTACCTTCATCTCTATAATGAACAAACATTTCATCCAATTCCATAAATTTAGAATACTCATTTGAATACTCTTTTTTTAAATCTTCAACAGAAATATCTAAATACCCGAAGCTGCTAACTGCATAGACTATTAAGATACAAAAAACATAAATAGTGTATTTTATTGTATTATATTTTTTCATCAACCAAAATTTTATATAAAATAGGTTTGCTTGGTGTCGCATCATTTTCAAAAGGTGCAATCATTAAATTGAGGAGATATTCTCCGTCATCAACAGCATTTGGTACAAAAATAAACTCAGTAATAGTAGCATCCATTCTGACGTCTCCTGAGGTATTCCAAAAAGCATTGTGGGCTAATAATTTTCCTCCATCTTTTTCTTTATCAACCGAGGGTAAATCGATTAATAAATGTTTAATTCCTTTTTCTTTGAGATAAACAGCTGCTTCTTCTGATAAATATGTTGGATTTGTGTTGGAGTATTTTTTTGATTTTTTTTCTGGCAAATTTGGCAAGGTCCTAATTACGATTGCATCTCTTTTTTTATTTCTTATTTGAGATTTTAATTGTTTTTTTGAAATCACAAAATCATCCTCTATTAATTCTGGTGCAACAGTAATAACTTCTGCCACGAAAAAAAAATGTTTTAAGTTCTGATTTACAGAATGTACTTTTTCTGAAATATGCCCAACACATTCTGTGTGGGTAATATGAGAATGCGGATTGAAATGAATGTTATTAAAATTTACAACAGCACCTTCTGATACTTTTATAGTATCTCCATCAAATTTTTGAGGGAAAATTTTAGGAGCATCCATATACCAGGCATTTATATTTTCTTTTGTTACATCTATAGCGATGGAAATATCGATAGGCTTAGAGACATCTATTACTATTTTTCTTGAATTGTATTTAATAATTGCTTTCATTTTATTTTATTTTATTTATTTCAAAAAAGAAAAAAATTAATTCAGCATAAATAAATCAGAAGCAATTCCGTCTACTAAAAATTTTCCTTTTTTTGTTGTTTTCAATATTTCATCTTCAAAATACAATAATTCTTGCTGAATATATTTTTCTGATTCACTTTTTAAATAGATTGCATAATTTCTTCCAAAATTATCAGTAACTGTA
>JAQWOW010000011.1 GCA_029245665.1 Polaribacter sp.
CAGAATTCTCAATTTTCATATTTGTTCTCTCTAACTGCGCATCACTCATCTGAGAAGCTAAGGTTCTTTTCCAAATTAGGTCATACAACCTGTTTTGATCATATTCTGAATCTACAGAATGCATTTTCATGTTTGTAGGTCTGATTGCTTCGTGGGCTTCTTGAGCTCCTTTTGCTTTCGATTTAAAAACACGTTGTTTGCTGTATTCTTTTCCGTAATAATTCGTAATTTCTGCTGCCGCTGCATCTCTTGCATCTGCAGATAGATTCACACTATCTGTTCTCATATAAGTAATCAAACCTGCTTCGTACAAACGTTGTGCAACTTGCATTGTCTTGGCCACAGGAAAACCTAATTTTCTTGAAGCCTCTTGCTGAAGAGTTGATGTGGTAAATGGAGCTGCTGGGGATTTTTTAGCTGGCTTTTTTGTTAAATCTGTTATTGTAAAATCTGCATTTGAACATGATTTTAAAAACTTTTCAGCTTCATTTTTAGAATCAAAATTCTTAGGAATGGTCGCTTTAAAAGTTTTCCCTTCAATATTAGAAAATTCTGCAGCAACTTTGTAATGTGATTGGGTTGTAAATTCTTGAATGCTTCTTTCTTTCTCTACAATTAACCTTACTGCAACAGACTGCACTCTTCCTGCAGACAAACCTCCCTTTACTTTTCTCCATAAAACGGGTGATAATTCGTACCCAACAAGTCTGTCTAAAACTCTACGCGCTTGTTGTGCGTTTACCATATTATAGTCTATATCTCTGGGATTTTCAACTGCTTTTAAAATAGCGTTTTTTGTTATTTCATGAAAAACAATACGTTTTGTGTTTTCATCTTTTAACCCTAATTGTTCTTTTAAATGCCACGCAATCGCTTCTCCTTCTCTATCCTCATCACTAGCCAACCAAACAGTTTCTGCTTTTTTAGCTAAAGATTTCAACTTTTTAACTACGGGTTTTTTATCTTCTGAAACTATGTATTTTGGACTAAAATCGCCTTCTACATTGATCCCTAATTCTTTTGATGGTAAATCTGATATATGACCATAACTCGATTCTACTTGAAAATCTTTTCCAAGAAATTTCTCAATGGTTTTTGCTTTTGCTGGTGACTCTACAATTACTAAATTCTTTGCCATTTTTCTTACTTTTGTCGCTATAAACGTTCTGAAACGTCTTATTTTTGACTGCAAAAGTAGTCAGTTTTTTGTTAAAAAAAATTATTTCATCAATTTTCAATAAATAATTTTTAGAAATCCTGAATTATTTTTTCTGCCAAATTGTCATATAAATTCAAATTTGGTTGTATCTTTGTAAACCATTAGATGATAAATTTATAGATGGAATACGTAGAAAAAGTCATAGACGAAAAAATACAAGGAAAGGCTCTTGTAACAGAAAACAAAAGGCAAAACACTAAAAAATTATTCATTGAAAGCTATGGCTGTCAAATGAATATGAATGATAGTGAGATTGTTGCTGCTATCCTAGACAAAGAGGGCTACAACACAACTCAAATCCTAGAAGAAGCAGATTTAGTGTTAGTAAATACTTGCTCAATTAGAGAAAAAGCAGAAACTACAGTTCGCAAAAGATTACAGAAATACAATGCTGTAAAAAAAGTAAATAAAACTATGAAAGTAGGCGTTTTGGGCTGTATGGCAGAACGTTTAAAAGAGAAATTCCTAGAAGAAGAAAAAATAGTTGATTTGGTTGTTGGCCCAGATGCCTATAAAGATTTACCAAATTTACTTGAAGAAGTTCATGAGGGTAGAGATGCTGTAAATGTAATTTTATCGAAAGAAGAAACCTACGGGGATATTTCTCCCGTAAGATTAAATTCTAATGGGGTTTCTGCATTTGTATCTATTACAAGAGGTTGTGACAATATGTGTACTTTCTGTGTAGTTCCTTTTACCAGAGGACGAGAAAGAAGTCGAGATCCAAAAAGTGTTTTAAATGAAATTAAAACAATGGTAGATAAAAATTTTAAAGAAATTACACTGCTTGGTCAAAATGTTGACAGTTTTTTGTGGTTTGGTGGGGGATTGAAAAAAGATTTCAAAAAAGCATCAGAAATGGCACAAGCAACAGCTGTAGATTTTGCACAATTGTTAGACATGTGCGCTACAGAATTTCCAAAAACACGGTTTCGCTTTTCTACATCCAATCCTCAAGACATGAGTTTAGACGTAATTCACACCATGGCAAAACACAAAAATATTTGTAAATACATTCATTTACCCGTTCAAAGTGGAAGCAATGCAATGTTAAAAGCAATGAACAGACAACATACACGTGAAGAATACATGAAATTGGTTGATAACATCTATAAAATTATTCCTGAAATGTCTTTATCACAAGATATGATTGTTGGTTTCTGTGGTGAAACTGAACAAGATCATCAAGACACCCTAGAATTAATGAACTATGTGAAATACGATTTTGGTTTTATGTTTGCGTATTCTGAAAGACCAGGAACTCTAGCTGGAAACAAAATGGATGATGACATTCCTCATGCTGTAAAAAAACGCAGATTACAAGAGGTTATTGATTTACAACAAAAGCACTCCTTGCATAGAACACAACAACATCTTGGAAAAACCGAAGAGGTATTAATTGAAGGAACTTCAAAAAAGAACTCGAACGAATGGAAAGGTAGAAATACACAAAACACAGTAATCGTTTTCCCAAAAGAAAACTACAAACTAGGAGATTTTGTAAATGTAAAAATAGAGAATTGTACTTCTGCAACCCTCAAAGGGACTGCAGTTGGCTATTCTGATAATAATTAAAAAAACAAGAGAACAAAATACCTTCATATTTTTTCTCTCTATTCTCAATAAAAATGGAAAACTTACAAGCATTAAAACAACGTTTTGGAATTATCGGTAACGATATTCACCTTAACAGAGCTTTAGAAAAAGCAGTAAGGGTTGCTCCTACTGACATTTCTGTTTTGGTTACTGGTGAAAGTGGGGTTGGTAAAGAAAGTATCCCTAAAATAATACACTCATTATCTCACAGAAAACATGCAAAATATATTGCTGTAAATTGCGGGGCCATTCCCGAAGGCACCATAGACAGTGAGCTTTTTGGTCATGAAAAAGGGGCTTTTACAGGTGCAACACAAGACAGAAAAGGGTATTTTGAAGTGACCGATGGAGGGACCATTTTTTTAGACGAAGTTGGAGAACTTCCTTTAACAACTCAAGTCCGCTTGCTTCGTGTGTTAGAAAATGGTGAGTTTATAAAAGTAGGTTCCTCTAAAGTATTAAAAACAAATGTTAGAATTGTTGCTGCTACCAACGTAAACATGCAGTCTGCAATTGAAAAAGAAAAATTTAGAGAAGACCTATATTATAGGTTGAGTACCGTTGAAATCCATTTACCCGCTTTGAGGGATCGGAATGAAGATATTCATTTACTCTTTAGAAAATTTGCTTCGGATTTTGCACAAAAATATAGAATGCCTTCCATTCGATTGGATGAAAATGCTGTAACTATTTTATTAAACTATCGTTTTCCTGGAAATATTAGACAATTAAAGAATTTAGCAGAACAAATTTCTATAATTGAAGAAGAAAGAAGTGTCTCAAGTTCCAAACTTAAGCAATACTTACCGAGTAATAATGGAAATTTACCGGCAATTATTGGTGGTGAAAAAGAGACTGATTTTTCTAATGAACGTGATATTATGTACAAGATCTTATTCGACATGCGCAATGACATCAATGATCTAAAAAAATTAACCTTAGACTTGATAAAAAATGGAAACTTGGAAGAAGTTCAGGAAGAACATCAACAGCTAATTAAAAAGATGTATGAAAATAAAGAAATACAGGAGAACAATGTTGAAGTGTTAAATATTCCTCAAAACTCATCCACAGAGAAAGATTATGATTTTATTGAGACCATAGAAGAAGATGAATCTCTATCTTTACAAGACAAAGAAATTGAAATGATTAAAAGATCTCTAGAGAAAAATAATAATAAACGAAAATTAGCTGCCAAAGAACTTGGGATCTCTGAAAGAACATTGTACCGAAAAATCAAACAATACGACCTTTAATTTATGAAAAAAATTATAGTATCCGCTTTATTATTAATTAGTTCAGTTTTATTGATCGCTTGTGGTGCCTATTCATTTACAGGAGGAAGTACTGGAGATGCTAAAACACTACAAATCGACTTTTTTTCGAACCAGGCTCCCTTGATTGAACCAACCTTAAGTCAGCGTTTTACACAAGATTTACAAGATTTATTTACACGTCAAACAAATTTAACACTAATCAAGTCAAATGGTGATTTATACTTTAGTGGCGAAATTACGGGTTACAGAGTAAACCCTATGAGTGCTACAGCGGCTCAAACTGCAGCACAAAACAGACTCACTGTCACCATTAACGTCAGATTTGAAAATAAATTGATAGAAAAAGATAATTTTGAGAAACAGTTTTCTTTTTATTCAGATTTTGATGCAAATGCACAACTTACAGGTGGCGTTTTAGAAGCTGCTTTGGATGAAATAATTGAGAGAATTACACAAGATATTTTTAACGCTTCAGTTGCAAAATGGTAGTTTCAAAATTTATATCAATGATAGAAAAAAAACAAAATATCCAGCAGTTTGAAACTGCTGAATTAAAAACTATTATTGAAAAATACCCCTACTTTCAAGCCGCTAGAGCATTGTATTTAAAGGGGTTAAAAAATCAAAATAGCTTTAAATATAATAATGAATTAAAGGTAACAGCTTCTTTCACATCAGACAGAACTGTTTTATTTAATTACATAACATCGAAAAATTTCGAGAATCCTCAAAAAGAGTTGCATCAACAAATCTCTGAAAAAATTTTAGAGCAGAACCTCGTAGAAACCTCCTCTAAACCGATCACTAATATAACAGAAAGGCATACTGATGTAAAAAAAGAGCTAGGAATTGGTTTGCCAATTTTATTTTCGTCAAAAGAGAGTCATTCTTTTAATGAGTGGATGCAAATTTCAACTAGAAAACCAATCAAAAGAGGTCTTGAAAAACAAGCTCAAAAGCCTGTTGAAAAAGAAAAACTAATCAATACGTTTATCAAAAACAACCCTAAAATTCAACGGTTGTCAAAAGAAAAAGTAGCGATGGCACCTGTTGTAAAAGACAAACAAGACTCTTCTTTAATGACTGAAACTTTAGCCAAAGTGTATTTAGAACAAAAAAAGTTTGAAAACGCAATACAAGCATACAGAATTTTAAGCTTGAAATATCCAGAAAAAAGTGGTTTCTTTGCAGACCAAATAAAAAGAATACAAATTTTACAAAAAAATAAATCATGAATTATACTGCATTTCTAATTCTAATTTTGATTGTATCCATTGCATTAATCCTAATAGTAATGGTACAAAATCCTAAAGGTGGAGGATTATCTTCTTCTTTTGGAGGTGGCGGAGGACAATCTTTAGGAGGGGTTCAAAACACAAACAACTTTTTAGATAGAACAACTTGGACGCTAGCTATTGCTATGTTTGCATTAATTCTATTAGCAAACTTTGCAATCCCCAGAAATGGAGACAATAATTTCAATTTAGAAAACACTTTGGAAGGTGTAGAATCTAGTGCACCAATCGAGAATACAATTCCTAAAACCAATGATACTTTAAAATAAGAGTCATCTAAAAAAATAAAAAAATGCCAATGAAAATGACACGTTGGCATTTTTTTATACCTATATTTAAAAAAAAAAATCATTCAAAGAAAAATTGTCAGTTTTATTTACATGGCACAATTTCTGAACAACTTTTCAATAGAAAATAGAATTTAACCAATTAAAAAATATAAAATGGGCATAAACATCAAACCTCTAGCAGACAGAGTTCTTGTAGAACCTGCTCCAGCAGAAACAAAGACGGCATCCGGATTAATTATACCAGATAACGCAAAAGAGAAACCTCAGAAAGGAACAATAATTGCCGTTGGAAAAGGAAAAGTTGACGAACCTTTAACTGTAAAAGTTGGAGATACTGTTTTGTACGGTAAGTATGGAGGTACAGAATTAAAATTAGAAGGTATAGATTATTTAATGATGCGTGAATCTGATATTCTAGCCATCATATAAGGCGCATTCCCTTTTGAATATTCATCACTAAAAATCAAACCTAACATAAAATACAAATCATTTTAGCGAAAAAGTAAATAGCTAAAATCTAAACCTAAAATAATGGCAAAAGATATAAAATTTGATATTGAAGCAAGAGACGGAT
>JAQWOW010000026.1 GCA_029245665.1 Polaribacter sp.
TGATTGGGATCATAACGTTCTGCTTGAAACCTTGTATTGAATTTTCGATCTCTTGGGTCATTCCCAACACCCGCAACATACATCCAGTTCCCATAGTTGCTGTGCACATCGAAGTCTAACAGCATGGATTCGAAATAGGCAGCTCCAATCCTCCAATCTTGAAGTAACTCTTTTGCAAAATATGAAGCTACATTCTGTCTACCTCTATTACTCATCCAACCTGTTTCTTTGAGTTCAAGCATATTGGCATTTACAAAATCGTCATTTGTTTCTCCGTTGATCCATTTTTCTATGATTTTGGCATCAGAATTCCACTGATAATTTCTTTCTAAAATACCACCGATAGAGAAGATTTTAGAATCATATTTTAACGAAATATATTTGAAATAATCTCTCCAAATCAATTCAAAAATCACCCAATATGTAGATTGATTTGCACCAAATTCAGTTTCAAATTCTCTAATTTTCCAATAAATAGTCCTGGCAGACAAACTACCATTTGCCAGCCATGGAGAAAATTTTGTACTGTAATCTTTTCCTATTAAACCATTTCTAGTTTTTTTGTAGAAAGCCACTTTTTTTGTCTCAAAAAAATAATTTTCTAGCCTTTTTAAAGCTTCATTTTCTCCACCAATAAAAGGAAATGCGGTTTTAATAGGAATGTCAAAGTTTTTAAAACCTAATTCTTTTAAAGCAGGTATTTTTGTTGGGTTTTCTATTAGATTTGAAGTTGAAAGTTGTGTGCATTTTTTCTCTATTTCAACTTTTACTGTTTTTTCTAATTTCTTTCTAAAAACACTAAAAACATCAGGGATGTTTGAGTAGTTTTTTGTTACAGAATTTGGATGGAATAAAAATTGATCATAATCTTCAATAAAATCTATTCTTTCAGGGAGTGTCTGTTGAATTAATTTTTTTGTAGAAACTTCCTCTTTTGTCCATTCTTTTTGAGTGTAAATAGTTTTTATGCAAAACTCCTCACAGAGTTTTATCATTTTGTTTTCAGGGTGTTCAAAATAGGTAAGAAGAGTAATGTTTAAGTCTTTTAAGTTTTGCTTTAAATTAGTTACTGTTTCATGTAAAAATTTAGCTCTAAATTTATCAGTTTTTTGAAATCCAAATCGATCTTTAGAAAAGTGTTTAGGATCAAAAAAATATACAGCAATAATCTTTTTATCACTTTGAATCGCTCTGTATAATGAACAATTGTCATTGATCCTTAAGTTATTTCTAAACCAAACTAAACCAGTTTCTTTTTGTTTCTTCTGCATTTTTCGCTACAATATTTTACATTTTCCCAATTCATTTCCCATTTTTTTCTCCAAGTAAAGGGTCGGTCACAAACCAAACATGTTTTTTGAGGTAAATGTTGTTTTTTCAATGTTATTTACTAATGTTTTGAACCATGCCATTGAAGACAAACCAATGAAATGGCATTACAGCATACCAATACAACCTACCCGCTAAACCATGAGGTCTAAAAGTAGCAGTTTGGTGTATATTACCATCTTCAATTTTAAACTCTAACCATGCTTCACCTGGTAATATCATTTCAGCATAGAGTAGCAGTTTTCCTTTGTCTTTATCTGCATAAATAACACGCCAAAAATCCAATGCATCTCCTGCATTTAACTCTGTAGGATGTCTTCTGCCTCTTCTCAGACCTGCACCTCCAAAAAACTGATCTAAATAACCACGGATTTTCCACAGAAAAGTACCATAATACCAACCAGTTTCTCCACCAATAGACCAAATTCTATCGAGTGTTAATTCTCGATCAATTATTTTTCTTTTTTTATAATCCTTAAAACATCCGAACCCGGGAACATTTATAAATTCATGAACATATTTTTTTAGTTTTCCACTACTGATATAAGAATCCTTCCAACTAGAAATAATACTATTTTGTTCAATTTTTTTGAATGCTAATTTTACAGCTTCTTTGTACGACATCGGTTCGATGTCTATCATATTGTTTATGTTACTTTTTTTTCCAATAACTTCAACCCCCATTGAATTCACAAGGGAACTTGCTAGTTTATAAGAAGTTGACGTTACGAAGTATAGCCAGTAAGAAGAAAGTTTGGGTGTCATTACAGGGACTGTCATAATCCATCTTTTTAGTTTTCTTACCTCAGCAAATTGTAACAACATTTCTTTGTAGGTCAGAATTTCTGGTCCAAAAATGTCATGGGATGTATTGTATAGTTCTTTTTTACCTAAAGATTTATGCAAAAAAGCTAAAACATCTCTAATAGATAAAGGTTGTGTCTTTGTATTTAACCATTTAGGAGCAATCATAGCAGGCAACTTTTCTACGATATCTCTAATAATTTCAAATGAAGAGCTTCCAGAGCCAACAATAATTCCGGCTTTAAAAGTGGTCAAAGCATAGTTGTTTGATGCTAGGGTTATTTCAACATTTTTTCTTGATAATAAATGTTTAGATAATTTTGTGTCATTTGTTATTCCACTTAAGTAAATGACTTGTTTTATAGTTGTTTTTTTTGCAAATCGTTTAAAGTTAAAAGCACATTTTTCTTCTAGTACATGAAACTCCTTTGCTGAATTAGTCATAGAGTGAATCAAGTAATAAGCGGCATCTATGTTTTTAGGTATTGAATTTAAACTATTACTGTCAAGAAAATCAGCTTCTACTAATTGTATTTTTTTTTGATTTTTGTAATAGTTTTCTGCTCTTTTTTTATCTCTAACAGGACAAATTATGGTATGACCATCATTTAATAATAATGGAATTAAACGTTTACCAATATAACCAGTTGCACCTGTTACGAGAATTTTCATACACTTTTTTCTATTTTTTTTGGTCTTTGATAAGATAGTTGTTTTTTAAATTTTGGAATTGCATAAGTGTCTAAACCATTTATAGTAACAACGTTTCCTTTTGATAAATTGATTAAACCATCTTTTTGAAGTAGTTCATCTTTAACATATAATTCTTCAATTTGAGAGACAATTAAAACTACTTCATTAGAGGGAATGTAAATTTCTTCTATAAATTTCATACTCATTTGCACGGGAGCATTTTTTACAAAGGGGGCTTTGAAATCTCCTTTGTATTCTTCCTCTAAATTAGTGACATTAAATTCAGAAATTTTTTCAGGGTATTTTGCAGATGTATGATGCGCATCTTCAATGATATCTTCATAGATATGATTGATAGTAAACGACCCATTTTCTTTTATGTTTTTGTAGGTGTCTCTGGGCACTGTTGTGGGTCTTAAAATAAAACCTAATGTTGGAGGATTAGATCCTAAGTGAGTCACAGAACTAAAAACAGCAACATTGGGTATTCCTTCCTTTGAAACACTGCCTAATAGATTGGCAGATTTAAATCCAGAGCAACTATTTATTAAATTTATTTTATATATTTTATCTAAATCTAGAATTTGTTTATGGTTAAAAAAAGCCATTATAAGGATTTAAAATTATTAATTTTCACTTCTTTCGCTTTCAAATCGTGCATTAAATTGTACAAACCAAAAAAGGTTCTATTGATGTATATGAAGTGTTTAGAGCCTCTGTTCCCGTTCATATTTTTAAGCTCAGTACTTTTTGCATATTTTGCGCCAAGATCAGATATTTTCCCAAAGAAATTTTCATCAGAAAAATCAAATTTTTCTTCATTAAAAGGTTGTGTAAATAGGCTCAACATTTCATGAAACATCGCTCTAAAAAAATCCAACTCTTCTTTAGAATCGTCTTTTCTTAGTATTTCTAATTCAAATAATTTTTTTTCAAAATACTTTGGATTTGAGATGTTTTCTTTTTTTGCTAATTCAAAATACGGAACATAGAAGTCTTCAGGAATAGTTTTCATACAGCCAAAATCAATTACGATCAATTCGTTTTCAGGAGAAATTAAAAAGTTACCAGGATGCGGGTCTGCGTGTACTTTTTTTAATGTATGAATTTGAAACATGTAAAAATCCCACAAAGCTTGTCCCAAGGTATTCGAAACCTCTTGATCATTGGTTGAAAATTCGGATAAATGAACTCCACTCATCCAATCCATTGTAATAATTCTATCTGAAGATAATTTAGGATAATAATTAGGGAATTTTAAATTAGGGATGTGTCTACAGTCTTCAACAATCGATTGACTTTGCTCTATTTCTAAGATGTAGTTTGTTTCTTCTACTAATTTGTTTTCTACCTCGTTAAAATATTTATCAGAATCTTTACCTCTAATATTAAACAATTTAGTTGCAATTGGTTTTACCAATGACAAATCAGATGCAATACTTTGCGCAACACCCGGATATTGAATTTTTACAGCTAATTTTTTATTATCTTTTTCAGCTTTGTGAACCTGACCAATACTTGCTGCATTGACAGATATACTATCAAACTTGTCATAAATATCATCTGGGTTTTTACCAAAATACTTTTTAAACGTTTTTGTAACTAGAGCAGGAGAAAGAGGGGGAACAGAGAATTGTGAAAGTGAAAATTTTTCAACGTAAGCTTGTGGTAAAATACTTTTTTCCATACTTAACATCTGTGCCACTTTTAAAGCGCTCCCTTTTAATTGTTTTAATCCGTCATAAATATCCTCTGCATTGTTTTCATTCAAACGAGCTTTTGCAACTTCTTCTGTTTTGGTTATTTTGTCTCCATAATATTTAAGATAATTTACACCAATTTTTGCACCGGTAGTGACGAGTTTGGAGGCACGTTGAATTTTTGAAGTCGGAATTGAATCAATAGTTTTCATAGCTTATTATTAGTTGAAATTGACTTTTTCTTTCAGAATGAATTTTCCAAAATCAATAATACTCTTTAGAGGTTTAATATCCATTAAATCAAAACGAGCGTTGATTGATTTTTCAATGAAAATATCTGTTTTTTCGAAAGAAGGTGAAATATCATCCAACCAGAATTTCATCGTAATCATTAAATGAACCCATGAGGATTCTTTGATTGATGTATTTTGAATTTTTTCTAAAGTTTCTTGTTTTAATTCAATTCGGTTAATGTTTAACTCTTCGATATATTTTGTGTATTCTGTTTTTAAAGTTTTTAGAGATTTTAATTTTTTAAGATCTTTTTTAACCCTTTTTAGTGCATACACTACATAGCTTCTGTTTGCCGAGAGAATCTCGAAGAATGTGAAATAAAAACTTAATAACTTATTTCTTGCATCGTAATTTTTATAATCTTCACTTTTGTTCAAAATCAGAATTGTATGATGAAAAAATTCTGAAAAAATAGCGTCTTCAATAGTTTCAAATGAACCATAAAATTTATAAAAATCAGCTTCTTCAAAATTATTTTCTTTTGCAAAACTAAATACTGATTTAGGTTGGTGATTGTTCTCTAGAACAAATTCCATGTACCAAGAAATGATATTGTCTTTTGTGATATTTTTTTTTCGAGCCATGATGCGTTTAATTTTATGTAAATATACAAATGTTTAATTTATTTGTAGTTTTGTTAAACAATAATTTTTTGTTAAAAAGGTAAAATATTTAGAGAATAAAAAAAATAAAATTCTATACATTTGTCTGAAATTAAAAAATTTTGATCATGAATATGATTTTCAGATTGTTACTATTTCCGTTAACTATAACTACCATAACTAGTTGTAACTTTAAGAAACAAGTACCTCAAAATAATGAAGTAATTATGAATACTTCTGAAAAAAGAAATGTCAATG
>JAQWOW010000038.1 GCA_029245665.1 Polaribacter sp.
TGTGTAGGTTCAATAACATTTTGGTTAGTAGGGTATTCATTAATGTACGGAGATACTTCAAACGGATGGTTTTTCTGGAGTGGTTTATTCCAAGGTGAAGGAGCAGATTTATTCTTCCAAACAATGTTTGCTGCAACAACAGCAACAATTGTATCTGGTGCAATCGCCGGAAGAACAAAATATTCTACTTACATTATTTTCTCATTAGTAATGACTGCTGTAATCTACCCTATCTCAGGTGGATGGGAATGGAACGGTGGATGGTTAAACAATACAGATGGTATCATGCCTGCTGAGTTTATCGATTTTGCAGGTTCTTCAATTGTACACTCTGTTGGTGGATGGGCTGCCTTGGTTGCTGCATTTATGGTAGGTCCAAGAATTGGAAAATACGTAGACGGTAAAGTGTTACCTATAGCAGGTCACAATCAAATATTAGCAACTTTAGGGGTTTTCATCCTTTGGTTCGGATGGTTCGGATTTAACGGAGGTTCTCAACTTGCATGGGGTGGAGCGGACGCTATTGGTGCTTCAAATGTAGTATTAATTACAAACTTAGCTGCTGCTGCTGGTGGATTAGGTGCATTGATTACTACTTGGATCTGGTACGGAAAACCAAACTTAGCGCAAACCTTAAATGGTGCATTGGCTGGTTTAGTAAGTATTACTGCTGGTTGTGGAAACATGACTGCTGGCGGTGCTGTTCTTGCGGGTTTAATTGGAGGTATCATTGTCGTTTTCTCTATTGAATTTATCGAAAAGAAATTAAAAATTGATGATGCTATTGGTGCTGCTTCTGTTCACGGTGTAGCCGGTGTATGGGGTACCTTAGTAATTGGACTTTGGGGTGTAGATGGAGATACTGGTATTGGATTATTCAATGGTGGTGGCGCTTCTCAACTAGGAGCTCAAGCAATTGGAGTTCTTGCATACGCTGTTTGGGCGGTAGTATTATCTTTCATCGTTCTTGCAATCTTAAAAGCAACGATAGGATTACGTGTGTCTAAAGAAGTTGAAATTGAAGGATTAGACATTTCAGAACACGGTTCTATTGCATATCCAGGTAAAAGACAAAGAGATTTTGAGGAAGAATAATAGACCTCATTAATTAATATAGTTAGTATTTAAATCACACAACTTAATTATTTAAGTTGTGTGATTTTATGTTGTAATTTATTTTATTAATTTCGCAAACTTTAAAAGCAACCAACTAACTATTAATAACAAATTTTAGAAGATCATGAAAAAAATTGAAGCAATTATTAGAAAATCAAAATTTAGAGTCGTAAAAGAAGCGCTGCATGAAATTGGTGTTAACTTCTTTTCTTACTGGGATGTTACCGGTTTAGGAAATGAAAAAGAAGGACATGTATACCGTGGTGTCAGTTACAGTACCAGTGACATTCAAAGAAGATATCTCTCTATCGTTGTCAATGATGATTTTGAAGAAATTACGATTAAAACAATTCTAAACGCTGCCTCTACCGGACAAGTTGGTGACGGAAAGATTTTTGTAAGTGATATTAATGATGCTTACAGAATAAGAACAGGAGAAAAAGGAAGAGAAACACTAAACTAAACTACAACAAAATTTTATTATGGAATTATTAACTACAAATAATGTATGGATGATGATCTGTACTGCCCTCGTTTTCTTCATGCATACTGGTTTTGCATTTTTAGAAATTGGCTTGACCAGACAAAAAAACACAATTAATATTTTATTTAAAAATATTTTCATCATTACAGTCGGATTATTGCTTTACTATCTAATAGGATTTAATTTAATGTATCCAGGAGATTTTAATGGTTATGTAGGATCTATCGTTCCTGGCATAACACCTCCAGAAAATGGGATGACTCCTGAATATGCAGATGGCGGTTATACATGGTGGACAGACTTTTTATTTCAAGCAATGTTTGCTGCAACAGCAGCAACTATTGTTTCAGGTGCTGTTGCTGAACGGATGAAAATTGGTTCTTTTATGATTTTTACGCTAATCTATGTTGGATTTATTTACCCAATTGCTGGTTCTTGGAAATGGGGTGGCGGATTCTTACATGAATTAGGATTTTATGATTTTGCTGGTTCTACCTTAGTTCATTCTGTAGGTGGATGGGCTGCACTAGTCGCTGTTTGGCTACTGGGCGCTAGAATTGGAAAATTCAAAAATGGAAAGCCACAAGCCATTCCAGGACACAATATCCCACTAGCTACAGCAGGTGTTTTAATTTTATGGTTAGGATGGTTTGGATTTAACGGTGGTTCTGTTTTATCTGCAGACCCAGAATTAACATCTTTAACCCTTGTAACAACTTGTTTAGCTGC
>JAQWOW010000191.1 GCA_029245665.1 Polaribacter sp.
CTTCTGAAACAACCACATTATCGAAAGCTATTTCTCCAGTATCTGATGCGCGCCATCCTAATTTATCTAATTTTGTTGCAGAAATACCGGGTGTATCTCTGTCTACTACAAAAAGACTAATTCCTTTGTATTTATCTGAAGTGTCTGTTTTGGCTGCAACTATTAAATAATCTGAATAGACTCCGTTTGTGATAAAAGTTTTTGAGCCATTAAGAACATATGTATTTTCATTTTTGATAGCAGTTGACCTCATTCCTGCAACATCAGAACCGCCAAAAGGTTCGGTAATGCAGAGACAACCAATCATTTTTCCCTCAACACTGGGAACTAAGTATTTTTGTTTGATATGTTCAGATGCTTCTTCATTTAAATGTGTCATGGCTAAATATTCATGAGCCCAAATTGCAGCTGCAAATCCTCCTGAATTTATTTTTTGTAATTCTTCTAAAAAAACGACGGTATAAAAAAGATCTAAATCCAACCCTCCATATTCTTCTGGAGTATTCAAACCGAAATACCCCATTTCACCAAACTTCTCCCAAATAAAACGCTCTATGGTTCCTGTCTTTTCCCATTTTTCTATATGTGGAACGACTTCTTTTTGTAAAAAAATTTTGAAACTTGCACGAAAAGCTTCGTGTTCTTCAGTAAAATACATACTGTTCATTTAATCGTTATTTGAATTCATTATTCAGCCATCAAATATAAGACTATTCTATCGTATTTTCCCAAAGGAAAATCCTTGATATTTTTTAATTCTGAAATATTTTGATACACTGCTATTTCGTCTCTATATTCAAATATCTTTTTACATAGAGCGAAATCTATGTATGGAGTATTTAATAACTCCTTGAAAGTCACAGTATTTATATTAATTTTTCTTATGGTTGGTTTTTCAATAATTTTAAATGTAGAGAGCACTTTTTCTACAATCTCTTCTTCCAAACCCCAGACTTCTTTAATTTGACTTTCAAATGAAAATCCTTGCAATTTAGAACGATACTTAATAATGCGTTCTGAAAGTTTTTCTCCTATTCCATAGATTGTTTTGAAATCTTCTGCAGAAGCTTTGTTCATATCTATCGAAGAAATACTTTTCTTTTTATGGGTATTTTCTACTCTATTTAAAGCAGTATTAGATTTGGTTTTTAGCTTCTTTTTTTTAGTGACCCATTCCGGAAACTTAAAATAAGGAGCAATTTGATTGAGTAAACTGTCTGAGACTTTCGTTATGTTTTGAAATTCTTGTTTAGAGGCAATAAACTTATTTTTTTTTCTGTAGAGAAGTAATCTATCAATTTCAATTAAAGACATTCCTAATTGCGCTCCTTTATAATCTGATATGTAATTGGGGTTGAAAGGAAAAATCTTAGGTCTTCTGTCCTTTATTTCGATCTCTTTTAGGCTGTCTATTTGTTTTTGAAAAGCAATAATTTCTGGTTGACTTACATCTTCTAACTGATTCAAAGAAAAAGTACCAAAAAAAATAATTGATTGTAATATGAGAATAAGGATTGTTAAAAGGAAAATCCCATTTCTTTGGTTTTTATAATACCAGAAATGGGATTTAAAGTATTTCATTTTTTGATTTTATACTTTTTTTGATTTAATAGCGTTTAAATAACTTGATAATTCTTCACGAACTTTCGGAAACAGGAAAAATAAACCAACTACATTCGGCACGGCCATCGCAAAAATCATAGCGTCTGAAAAATCGGTAACTGCACCTAAACTAGCAGCAGAACCTATGATAACGAAAAGACAGAATAAAATCTTATAAGCATAGTCAGATGATTTTGAACGGCCAAATAAGAACATCCATCCTTGCAATCCGTAATATGACCAAGATAACATTGTTGAAAATGCAAACAAAACTACAGCAACCGTTAAAACATAAGGAAACCAAGGAATCACTGAAGCAAATGCATTAGATGTTGCTAAAACACCATCGGGAGATTTAACTCCATAAGTCATAATTCCTCCATCTCCATT
>JAQWOW010000059.1 GCA_029245665.1 Polaribacter sp.
ACCCCAGCCAATCATTGTTTCAATTCTATCTAGGTATGTTGCACTCACCACATAATCAGCTGATGTTCCAGAATAGTTTCCAGAAGTTCCTGCTGCTGCAGAATAACTAGAGGTAGTACCAGTTGTTCGATCCCCAAAAAAATCGATTGGAATTCTAACATTTGTAAATCCTGCTGTGGCTAGGTCTGTAAAATATTGCTCTTCAACATCAGGAGACCAATTGCCTACTACTGGTGCGCTAAAAACGTTTCCAAGATTAATACCTCTACCCATTTTCTCAACTACATCGTAAGGCTTTATTTGACTAAATGTTGAGAATTGCAGGGATAGTAGTATAATTATTAATAAGTAAAAAGTATATTGCTTTAGTAGTGAAATCATAATTTATGGATACAATTATATAACAGAATCGTTAGAAATAGAAAAAGGGATAAATAATTGATTAAAATTTATCCCTTTAAGGTATCGAACTATTGAAAAAAAATTAGTTGTTAAGTTCCTTTTGCTTGAGACGTTCTAATTTTGATATTTGAGTAACTTCTTTCTTTGAAAATTGTTCTGAGAGTTTTTTTCTTGTTGCAATAAAAGCCGCTCTATAGATTTCTTTTTTTTCTTCTTTAGAAAGGTTTTTACCTCTTATCTTACTAGCATTAGAACTGTATTTTTCATAAAGAATATCTTCTAAAAAAGTTGCTTGATCTTTCGTTAGATTCATTTCTGTTATTATATGTTCAGAAATAGTTTTTGCTCTTTTTTCTATATAATTATTCTTCTTCTGTGCATGAATACTAAAAGCGGTAAAAAGGATAACTGTTATAATGATTTTTTTCATTGTATTTATTTTTTAATGAATCTTTTGGTAGCAATACTACCATTTTCTTGCATGATTTTAAGTATATAAATTCCTGACTTCAGTGATGATATATTTAATTTCTCTGACGGCCCATTTTGATCAATAGTTACCTGCCCTAAAATATTTATGGCTTTTATCTCTTTTATTTTCGTGGGTGTTTTTATGGCAATAATGTCAGTTGCAGGATTTGGATATACTGAAATTGAAAGCGCATCTTTAATATTGTTTTCTGTCCCTAGGGCTGTCTCTTGAATACTCGTTCTAATATTGTCCATCAGCAGCTTTACACCTGTAGCACCAAATTTAACAGCCATTCCTAACTCAATATCGTCATAGGTTTCTGTGTCATAACAATTTGTTCCTTCTTCTGGAGTATCTAGACTAGAACAATCAGATGAAATGGTTCTAGTAAAAGAATATTCTGCCCAATCTGCTGTTGCATTTTTTTGATTACCGTATGTTACTCTATCTCCCGAACCTCCTGAAGCAATATTCTTTCTCCATCTCGGAATAACACTAACCTGAACATCCCCAGGATTATCTGTATATTTCATATCCCATGTGATTGTTACAGATTGTGAATTGTCAACTGCAGGGTCTATAGCCCATCTGTAATTATTAAACAATGTTGGGGGGTTTGTAGCAATTTCATTCTCAAATGTGAATTCTGCAGCTTGATTTCCAGTAGTAGTATCATTGGAAACAGCAAAAGTACCTCCTGTTCCTGCAATTGACCATGATCCTAAAATTCCGTCAATATCATCAAAATTTGGGTTTTTTACAAATCCGTCAAATGACGGCTCAACTGCTTTTTTTATTGTTATGGAATCAAAGACTAAACTTTCACCTTCAGCAGCATCTCCTTTTACTCGAATCCCTAAAGCAGTAATAACGCCGTTGTTATCAGAGGGAGTGGCAGGAATAGCGACAAGAATGGTATGAAAGTTACCATCTGCAGAAATCTCAAAATTAGTTTTTGAAGCTGTATTGCCAACATTTCCGCCCGTTACATAACTTAATAATTGAAAACCTGTGAAGGAAGTGTTGTTTTGAACTACTAATTCAACAAACTCATAATCCGTATCAGATAGGTTTAAATCAGGAGACATTATGCCGCCAAAGTTGGTGATGTCTGTTCCAACAATTAAGGTGCCTTCAGATTGAGTAACTGCTGTTGTTTGTGACGGAATTCTGATCCACTCTTCTGTATCGTCTGTGGTATCAAATGAATATACGATGTCTTGAGCCTGAGAAAAGAGAGTTATGAGGCCAATAATAAAAAGTAAGATGTAATTTTTTTTCATAATTAATTGTTGTTTGTAAATATATTTAAAATTTAGTCCAAAGATTTTTACTTCAAAAAACTTAACTCAAATTTAGAAATTTAAGTAACTTGTACATATAATATATGAGTAAAATAGTAGAATTTTTGAAGCAATAGAGTTAGAAACCTTTGTATTAAGGGAAATAAGTATAAAACTTTAATTAAAATTTGTATTGATCTTTAATTGAAGGACTTCCTTTTAAATAGCCTAATGAGTTTAAAAAAACATCAGTTTCATAGGTGGTTTCAATAAAATATTTTACGGGTGGTTTTGCAAAGAAGGCATGTCCAACATTTTTATAAAGAACCAACTCACATCTGCTCCCAATTCTCTGCATTTTAGCCTGATACTCAGTTACCGTCTTTACGGGTATAATTTTATCTT
>JAQWOW010000077.1 GCA_029245665.1 Polaribacter sp.
AGATGCAACTCAAACTTTTGCTACAGTTACATTACAAAATTACTTTAGAATGTATAGAAAACTGTCTGGTATGACAGGAACTGCTATTACTGAAGCTGGTGAATTGTGGGAAATCTACAAATTAGATGTCGTAGAAATACCAACAAACAAGCCTATTCAAAGAAACGACGAAGAAGATTTAATCTATAAAACAGCACGTGAAAAATACAATGCTGTTATTGACGACATTGTTAAATTAGTAGCTGAAAAAAGACCTGTTTTAGTTGGTACTACTTCAGTAGAAATATCTGAATTATTAGGTAGAATGTTACAAATGCGTAAAATTCCTCACAATATTTTAAATGCTAAATTACACAAACGTGAAGCTGATGTTGTTGCTGAAGCTGGTAAACCTGGTATCGTAACAATTGCAACAAATATGGCAGGTCGTGGAACAGATATTAAATTATCTGAAGAAGTTAAAAATGCTGGAGGTTTGGCAATTATTGGTACTGAAAGACATGATTCTAGACGTGTAGATAGACAACTAAGAGGACGTGCAGGTAGACAAGGAGATGTTGGCTCTTCTCAGTTTTATGTAGCTTTAGATGACAACTTAATGCGTTTGTTTGGTTCTGAAAGAATTGCCAAAATGATGGATCGAATGGGCTTAAAAGAAGGCGAAGTAATACAGCATTCTATGATTACCAAATCGATTGAAAGAGCGCAAAAGAAAGTTGAAGAAAATAATTTTGGAATAAGAAAGCGCTTGTTAGAATATGACGATATCATGAACTCTCAACGTGAATTTGTTTACCAAAGAAGACGCCATGCGCTAGACGGTAAACGTCTACAAGTAGACATTGCAAATATGATTTATGATACATGTGAGTCTATTATTATTCAAAATAAAGCTGCAAAAGATTTTCAAAATTTCGAATTCGAATTGATTCGTTTTTCGTCTATAACTTCGCCTTTTACAGAGGAAGAATTTGAAAAATTATCTGAAAAAGAAATTACAAACAAATTATATGATTTTGTTGCTGAACACTATAAAAACAAAATTGAAAGAAATGCCGTCTTAGCTTACCCAGTTATAAAAGATGTATTTGAAAATGAAGGTGACAGATACGAACGCATAGTGGTACCTTTTACAGATGGCATTAAATCTTTACAGGTAGTTACCAACTTAAAAGAGGCCTATGAAAGTGAAGGGAAAAGTTTAATTACAGACTTTGAAAAAAACATCACTCTAGCCATTATTGATGAAAACTGGAAAGATCATTTACGTAAAATGGATGATTTAAAACAGTCTGTTCAAAATGCATCTTATGAACAAAAAGATCCATTATTAATTTATAAATTTGAAGCTTTTGAATTGTTCAAAATCACTGTTGACCAAATAAATAGAGAAGTGCTATCTTTCTTGTTTAAAGGAGAATTACCCGCTCAAAATAGAAATCAAATCTCTGAAGCACGAAAACAAAAAAGAGAACGTGTAAGCACAAGTAAAGCAACTGTTCAAAATACTTCAGAGCAAGCAATCCAAAACTCTAGACAGCAAGAACCGGTTGAAACTGTTGTGAGAGAGCAACCTAAAATTGGAAGAAATGAGCGAATTACAATTAAAAATGTAATGAGTGGTGAAGAAAAAGAAGTGAAATTTAAACAAGCAATTCCTTTGATTGAAAAAGGAGAATGGGTACTCGTTCATAAATAATATATTTTATGTAACTGAGTATACTACTTCATTAAATTCTTAATGAATAGAGCTCTCAATAGTCTACAAAGTAAAATTAAATACAAAAAACCCGTTTAGAAAATTCTAAACGGGTTTTTTAATAAAAATATCAATTATTTTATTCTTTTAAAAACTTTGTTGTAAAAGAACCATCTTTAGACGAAACTCTTACTAAATATAATCCACTAGATAATTCATCAACATATACATTTTCTAAATTTGAATTAAATGCTTTTAGCTTTTTACCAATTAAAGAATAAATTTCAACCTTTTCAAGAGTTCTTAGTGGTGAATCTATGTATAAAATACTTTTAACAGGATTTGGAAAGAACCTAACCGACTGCATTAATATATGGTCTTCTACATTTAATAAACACTTATCACCCACCGTATATGAAAAATATTTTGTTACAGCCAATCCACCAGCATAAGCAAATTTACAGGCATAACGAATGGTTTCTCCATTAGTAAAACCACTAATTGTTTTGGTAAACTTTTTTCCACCTGCATTATTCATTTGAATTTCTCCAAAAGGAGTTTGTCTCCATAAGTAAGCAACAACACCTGATTTATCTGCGTCTAACAACTCAAAAGTAAACTTCACATCAGTTCCTATTGTTTCAAAATTATAGGAATATCCGGAAGTAAAAGCTCCTTGTTGAGCCTCTCCACTTTCACCTGAACAAGATGAATTTGTATCCTCATTTGTTGTAGCTTGAATACTAATTGGGTTATTAGAGGCCAGGTTACCAGTTAAATCTTTAGCGATCGCATTGAAAGTATATGAAGTTTCAGGATTTAAATTATTGATGATTAAAGAGGTTTCAGCACCAGAATCTCCTTTTATATCCTGTGAGTTCGAACCAATGGAAACAGTATACAATACAGAACCTGAATCATCAGTTGCATTTAGTAAAATTTCAACAGATCTAGAAGTTACATCTCCAATTGTAGCTGTAAAATTCTCAGGAGCGTCTGTATCTGAATTACTTCCAGAACAATTATCACCTACCACATAACTCACATATTTTGTAGCAGACAAACCTCCAGCAAAAGCAAACTTACATGCATAACTTATTGTATCACCAATTGTAAAACCACTGATAGTTTTAGAAAAAGTTAAACCTGAAACTTGTTCCATTTGAGTTTCTCCAAAAGGTGATTCTTTCCATAAATAAGCAACAACACCAGACTTATCTGTGTCCAATAATGTAAATGAAATTACTACACTGTTACCAATCGTCTCATAAACAACCTCGTAGCCTGTAGAAAAGCTTCCTTGTTGCGCATCAGAAGATGTTACTGTACAAAATCTTTTCTCAGAAACAGTAACATTGACAATTTCTGAAGTAGTTTTTGCACCGTTATTATCTGTTGCAACCGCGGTAAGTTGATGATTCCCAATACTTGCCCCACTCCAAGTAAATTCAAAAGAATCAGTAGTATCTTCTCCAATTTTTGTATCCCCGCTATAGAATTCTACCAACGCAACGCTACCATCTAAGTCACTAGTTATTGTTGAAATAGTAATGTCGTCATTTTCTCTAAAAGCAGCTCCATCTGATGGAGAAGTAATAGAAATTGATGGACTTGAATTCCCGGTTGAAGAAACAATAATCAAAACATCTGAAGAGTCTTCATAGGTGCCGTCACTAATTGTTAATTTACACTTATAAACCCCTTCAACAAGGTTAGAGACTGATGGAGAAACAGATTTGTTATCACTAAAAGTGATAGTAGACGGACCATAAATCTGTTCCCAACTATAAGTAATAGTCTCCCCTTCTGGGTCTTTACTTAAACTTCCATCTAAAACAGCGGTAGTATTTGGTATCGTAACCACTACATTTTGTCCTGCATCTGCAACAGGAGGCACATAACTTAAAGGACTATTGTAGGCGAATGTCATTCTACCTAAGTTAAATTCTCCATCTACAATAAATAACCTTAGTTTTTTTACTCCTTTGTTTAGCTCAATATTTGAAACTGTTTTTGTAGCCCAATTATCCCAATCGTTTGAGTTTGGGACAGAGAAGTCTTGACTTATTTTTTTTCCATCAATTTCAAAATAAAAAGGACCTCCTCCACTTGAGTTCCCAGAAGCATATCTAAAACTCATATCGTACTTCCCGGCAGTTTGAACATCTATGGTATATTCCATCCATTCTCCTGCTCCTATCCAACCGATAATAGCTCCTTCTTGATTATTCGTAATTGCATCTACATACTCATCGGTTCTAAAATCTCCATCATTACCAACTGAAGTATCTACATAAGTAATATTTTGACCCAATCCTCCTTCAAATGTATCATAAAATCCAGCTTCAATAACACCCGGAATTGAAATCGGACTTCCTGAATAAGGAACCTGTTCACCAACTTGAACATTCACAATATTGGTGACATTAAATTGATCATTTATATAAACTTTTGCGTAAAACCCATGACAACCTAGGGTTATATTTTCTGCTCTAAAATTATAGGGAGCTGAAGTAACCTCACCCATAGAGGTTGTTCCATCAAAAAACTCAACCTTGGTAACACCAGAACCAGTAATCGCTGCCGATAGCTGAACGCTTCCGCCAGAGTAAGCTTGATTGAAATCTGATGATAAAATACCTGAAGCAACGATGTCTCTGTTAGTTGCCATTGTATTTGCAGGCACTGTTAATTGAAACCCATCAGAATAAGTTACTGTAATTTCTGAATCCGAATAATTATGAGCTACATAAGTAGTTTCATCATTTTGTTTAAAAACGGACGCAATAGGATAATCTGCCGTAATTGAAGCATCTACAACACC
>JAQWOW010000081.1 GCA_029245665.1 Polaribacter sp.
TTTGTTTAGAAACACCATTTCTTTTGAAATATTTTCCTGTAAGTATCCAGATTTTGTTCCATATAACTTTACAAACCTCTACGAACCGATATATTCACACCTCAACAAGTCTGGGGGAAGAGTTTAAGATGGAAAAAAGAAAGAAAATGATGAATATAATCACCACATCTATATTGGTTGATTTTAAAAAGAAAAAATATTTTTATTAATTTTAATACAAAAATGTTAAAAAATTAAATTAAATGAATTTAAAACTTGTTTTTTGACTTAAATTTTATTAATTTTATAACAAAATCAAAAACCCTAACCTATGAAATGTAAAATTTACACACTTATTTTTTCCTTTTTTATTATTTCCTGTTCCTCTAACAGTGATGATAACAATGACCTGCCTGATAACAATAGCACAAATGCTCTTTTAGTATCAAAAATAACATATAATTATTCTGAAACGCCTGATTATTCATACGAGGAAGAATTCACCTATGATGGAAATAAAATCTCTGAGATTTTAAAGATTACCTATTCAAATGGCTCAGTTTTATCCACGTCAAAAACTTTCTTCGCTTATGAGAATGATTTAATTTCTAGGATAGATTTTTATGATTCTAATAAATTCCTCACCCTTGTAAGAGAATTTAAATATGATTCTCAGTCAAGAATAACAGATATTAATGAGTGTGTTGATGGTAACTGCCCCCAAGAGTGTAATTCTCCTGACGGTAACTGCACCACCACCTACCATTATAGCTCATCTTTTTCATACAATTCTGATGGTTCAGTCTCTTTAATTGAAACGGATAATAATGAAAACAAAGAGTACAAACGGACTCTCAAATTAGACAATCAAGGAAATATTGTTAACATATCTTCTAAGGATGGTGATTGTGAAGTTGAGACTTCACTGGTTTATGATAACAAAAATTCGCCTTTTAAAAATGTTATCGGAGCGAACTTTTTTAATTATCATGATAGCTCATTTTCTGATTCTCCAACAGTTGGTTTTTATAATAACTTATTAAGTTATAAAGACAATTCTATTTGTAATAATATCCCTTATAAATTATATTTTTCAAGCTTTTTGTATGATTATAATCAAGAGGAATATCCAATAAAAATCGTTCATACTGATACAGATGGATCTGAAGACACAGCTTCAATAGAATATAAGTGACATCTTGAATAAGAATACAATATATTAAATTAAAGGTAGTGATTTTTTATCACCGCCTTTTTTCTTTTAGATATGTCTCGTCCTAAAATAACGATACCCTAAAACAATAGTGTAATGAAAAATACTGATAATACTGGGTATATAAAACCCACCCAAAAAGAGTACTCACTCTCTTTTAAACTTCAAATTGTTCAAGAAATAGAACAAGGTCTTCTGACAAAGAGTCAAACGAAGACTAAATATTCTCCGATATTTTTTGCTTTTAACAAGCGAAATTGTTGTTCTGAAGTTTTAAACTTAAACTGTAACCTTTTTGTTTACGATTTTTGTAATTTGTATCTATATTTATAATGTTGAGCGTAACACTATTTTAGGACGAGATAAAAAGTAAAAAAAATGATATTTTTAAAAGGATGGTTTTTTATCATGAATTTTTGTGTGATTTCCATCATTCCAAAGCGTTAGAATATCTGTAGCGACACTTGCACCGCTTCCTGCAGCAATAGCAAACTGACTTCTCCAACCAGCAATGGTACCACAACAGTACAATCCTTTTTGTATTAGGTGATTCTTATTAATTAATTGAATTCTTTCTTTTGTAGGATTCGCTTTTTTATGAGGAATTATATAAGATTCTAGCCCTTTTATAGAAAAAGGTTTTGCATAGTTCAAAGCGATGATGACTGTTTTAGAAAAGTAAGTATTTTTATTTGTAGTAATTTGATAACCTTCCTTATCATTTGTAACAGCAATGACCTTTTCATTTTCTATTTGAGAAACTTCTGGGTATAAGTCTGCAAGTTGTTTTTTCCCATCGGTTAAAATATCGCTACCGAACTTTCCAGGAGGCAACCCTAAAACGTTATTAAATAAAGCGTTTTGAAGTTGTGATGCTCTTTGGTGTATGATAATACCAGCTTTTTTGTTTATAGCAAAAGGTTTGCTGAGACCAGACCCTAAAACCAATGCACATTGCATTCCAGAGACTCCACCGCCAAGAATAAGAACATCAAATTTCATTTAAACAAAAAGCATTTTAATATTAGCTGCAAATAATTTTACGGAAATTGCCAATAAAATTACACCAAAT
>JAQWOW010000134.1 GCA_029245665.1 Polaribacter sp.
CTGTACTTGTTTCTTCTCCTAGGAAGCTGTAAACCTGCAATAAAAAACATAAAGCCTAAGTTAGTAGTGGGTATTGTTATCGATCAAATGAGATATGATTATTTAACAAAATTTGCAGATCGATATGGTAAAAAAGGATTCAATCGAATACTGCAAGGTGGGTTTTCATTAGAAAATGCGCATTATAATCTTATTCCAACCTATACTGCAGTTGGGCATGCATCCATTTACACCGGAACAACTCCCAGTGAGCACGGAATTATCTCCAATGATTGGTATGATAAATACTTGAAAAAATCTGTGTATTGTGTAAATGACAATACATACAAAACACTGGGTAACAATGGTCTGAATGGTCAAAAATCTCCAAAAAGATTAGTTACTTCAACGATCACAGATCAATTGCATTTAGCTCAAAACATGCATGGGAAAACGATTGGTATTTCGATAAAAGATCGAGCGGCAATTCTTCCAGCGGGTCATACAGCTAATGGAGCATATTGGTATGATGGTGAAAATTATAACACTTGGATAACAAGTACTTTTTACATGAATAAACTCCCTCAGTGGGTAACCGATTTTAATAATAACAACAAAGCAGATAATTATCTAAATAGCCCTTGGGAAACTCTTTATGAGATCGACAGTTATGTAAATAGCAGAAGTGATGATAATATTTTTGAAGAAAAATTAATAGGACAAGAAACTCCCACGCTCCCAAAAGATTTAAAATTTTTACGCACCAAAAATAATAATTTTGATTTATTAAAAACAGTTCCTGCTGGCAACACATTTACAGTAGATTTTGCAGAGGCAGCAATTATAGGAGAAAAATTAGGAAAAAGTGAATACACCGATTTTTTAGCTGTAAGTTTTTCATCCACAGACTATATTGGACATAAATATGGGGTCTCTGCTATAGAAACAGAAGACACTTATTTAAGATTAGATAACGATTTAGCGAATTTTTTTGAATTTTTAGACAGACAAATAGGAAAAGATAACTACACTCTTTTTTTAACTGCGGATCATGCTGCTGTGCATACTCCTGCATATTTACAATCACTGAAAATACCCGCGCATTATCTAAATCCTGAAAGGTTAAAAAACTTTCTTTTTGAGATGACTAAAAAGCATTTTAATTCAACAGATTTAATTGAAAATATTTCTAACTATCAAATATTTCTAAATAAAGAAAAAGTAGAATCTTTAGGTTTGGATATTCACGTAGTAGCTCAAAAACTTGCTGACGAAGTCATTAACTTTGATAAAATTTACAAAGCAGTTACTGCAAAAACTCTACAAACAACTCATTTTTCATCAGGAATCTTAAATTCTCTTCAAAACGGTTATAATCAAAAATTCTCAGGAGATGTATTGCTGATTCCTAATCCTGCAACACTAATTAGAGGCAGAAAGGGAACGAGTCATGGCTCAGGTTATTCTTACGACACACACGTACCCATTATTTTTTATGGAGCCGGAATCAAACAAGGTGTATCAACAAAAAGATATCATATTACAGATATTGCACCAACCATTGCTAATTTACTGGGTATTGAAGCACCAAATGGAACAAATGGAGAAGTGATTGAAGGAATTTTAAAAAAATGATGAAACTATATCTTTTTTGGTAAGAAAACTTCAGCCATCATACAACGAGCACTTCCGCCGCCGCAAATCTCAATAGTTTCTAAAGAGCTAGAAATAATTCGACAATGATTCGTTATTTGAGCTTTTTGTGATTGTGTCAAACTGTTCAAGGCTGCATCACTCATTATTAAAAATCGCTCATCCTCTTTACCACGAACTTGTAACATATTGCCTGCAAAATTATTCACCTGTTCTTCGGTAATATCAATCACTTTTTTACCATCTTCTTTAAAATGCTTTAACAAATTTTTTCTTTCCGTTTTATCATCAACAGAGGATAAACAAATAACAACAAAAGTTTCTGCAACACACATCATCACATTGGTATGATAAATACGCTCTCTTTTATTATTTACTGTTTGATTCGCATTAAAAATAACGGGGGTGTATTCAAAATCTTCACAAAACTCTATAAATAATTCTTCATCTGCTCGAGGAGAAAGTGCACAATATGCTTTATTATTTACCCTATCTAAAACCATACTCCCTGTTCCTTCTAAAAAGAACCCTTCTTCTTCAGCAGAAGTATAATCTACTACATTGTCTATTAGAAAACCTTTCTCTTCTAATTGAACTAAAACATCTTCACGTCTTTCTAAACGCCTATTTTCAGCAAACATTGGATACAAAGCAACCGTACCTTCTTTGTGAAAAGAGATCCAATTATTAGGAAATAAAGCATCAGGAGTATCAAACTCATTTGTATCGGAAACAACAATTACATTAATTCCGAAATTGCGTAATTTTTCTACATAAGTATCAAACTCCTTTTGTGCTTTTGCATTAACTGATGCTGGAAATATATTTTCTATTCTTTTTTGATAATAGTTATTCACAGCTGTTTGCTCATTCATCCTAAAATTTAAGGGACGAATCATTAAAATTGTAGTTGTAGTTTGATGCATTTATTTAATCTATTTAATACAAAATTAGACTTTTTTTTAATTTGTATTGATATCAATTTAATTTTTGAGCTTCACGAAATTATATACAACGGATACTTATTATCTTTTGTTTACTTTTACTTTATGAAAAAAATATTTTTCTTTTTTGTATTAAATGTTTCTTTTTCTTTTTTTGGACAAGGGCTTTCTAAAAAATTTACCTATTTATCAAAAATAGATAAAACCATTCAATCTGAATTGCGCTATCTAGGTACTAATAACTTTATTGGAACACCCATAGATGGCTATTATAAGAACTGTGTAATCGTTACCAAAGAAACTGCTTTTGCTCTAAAAAAAGTGCAACAAATTCTTTTAAAAAAAGGCTTGAGTCTGAAAATATTTGATGCCTACAGACCCCAACAGTCCGTAGATCACTTTGTGCGTTGGGGAAAAGTTTTGAATGATACGCTAATGAAAAAAAAATACTACCCAGATGTACCAAAATCTAAGTTGTTTGAACAAGGCTATATTGCTTTAAAATCTGGCCATTCTAGAGGTAGTACTGTAGATTTAACAATTGTTCAAAGAGCATCAGGTAAAGAATTGGATATGGGAAGTATCTATGATTTTTTTGGAGAAGAATCTCATCCATCTCATAAAAAAATTAATACTCATCAACAAAAAAACAGACTTTATTTACGTGAAATAATGCTCAAAAATGGTTTTAAACCCTATGAAAAGGAATGGTGGCACTTTACACTAAAAAAGGAACCCTTCCCAAAAACTTATTTCAATTTTCCTGTAAAATAATAAGTTTTAACAAAATAGAAACAACTTCGCTGAAAATCGGCATTATATTTGTCACTTTATTTCTAGAAAGTATAAATCTATGATATCAAAAATTAAACTTCTTCTTACAATCATCTTTTTAGTATCAATTTATCGATTGTCTGCACAGCTTGATAATAATTCTTCAAATAAGGATAACCTGAAAATTAAAGGAATTAATTTAAAAAATTCTCAAGAAATAAAAGAAACAAATTCTATAGAACTAATAGGAAATAGGGGCTTTAAAGATGCTTTTGAGAAAGAAAAAGAAAAGTTAAAAAAAACTCAAGAAGAGAATAAATTTAACAACAAAGGTATTATTACAAAAGCTAAATTAAGTGAAGAACGTTTTTTAAAAGCTTTTAAAAAAATAAATGGCCAATATATATATCCAAGAATCGATCAAGATTTAGGAAGTTTTAGAACCAATTCTAAAAGTGTAAATGTCATCTGTAGAGACTTTCAATATCCAGACGGTGATCGAGTTACTATTTTAGTGAATAACATTCCTATTGTTGTCAATATAGAACTCAGGCAGAGTTATCAAAAATTTAATATCCCATTGGAAATAGGTATTAACAAAATTGCTTTTAAGGCTTTGAATCAGGGAACATCTGGTCCGAATACTGCGGCTTTTAAAGTGTTTAATGATGCTGGTATGTTGTTGTCATCTAATGAATGGAATCTGGCTACAGGGGCGAAGGCAACAATAGTCATTGCCAAAGACAAATAAATAGGCTTCGAAAACGATTGAGTTAAATGTCTAAAATCATTTTTTTTTATTCTATTTAAAACAGTT
>JAQWOW010000143.1 GCA_029245665.1 Polaribacter sp.
CTGCAAAAAACTTGCACTAAACTCTCCTTTCTTTGCCATTAAAACCCTTGAAAATGGCAAAAAAAACCATAAAACAACACGATATTACAGATTGTGGCGCAGCTTGTCTAGCCTCCATATCATCATACTATAATTTACAAATCCCTATTGCACGAATAAGACAATATGCAGGTACCGATAAAAAAGGCACTAATGTTTTAGGCTTAATTGAAGCTGCAGAAAAACTAGGTTTTGAGGCTAAAGGGGTTCGTGGAGAATTAGACAGCTTGTTTAAAATACCCAAACCAGCAATTGCTCATATAATCGTAAAAGAGCAATTACATCATTATGTGGTTATTTACGAAGTAACTAAAGAGTACATAATAATTATGGATCCAGGAGATGGGAAAATTCATAAAAAAACAAACGAAGAGTTTTTAAAAGAATGGACCGGTGTTTTGGTATTATTAATGCCTAAAGAGGATTTTGCTACAGGTAATGAAAAAGTTTCTGTTTTAAAACGCTTTTGGTGTTTACTAAAACCTCATAAGTTTGTATTACTTCAAGCATTTATTGGTGCTGTTATTTTTACATTATTAGGGTTTTCCACTTCAATTTACATACAAAAAATTACAGATTATGTTTTGGTTGGTGGTAATACAAAACTCTTAAATTTATTAAGTGTTATAATGCTTGTTCTATTGCTATTACAAATTATAATAGGTGTTTTTAAAGATGTGTTTCTTATTAAAAGCGGACAACAAATAGATGCCCGTTTAATTTTAGGCTATTATAAACACTTATTAAAATTACCACAACAATTTTTTGATACCATGCGTGTTGGAGAAATTATTTCTCGTATTAATGATGCCGTTAAAATTAGAGCCTTTATCAATGAGGTTTCTCTGAGTTTAACTGTAAATATTCTTATTGTCTGTTTTTCCTTTGGAATTATGTTTCTATATTATTGGAAGCTAGCATTAATAATATTGTTGGTTATTCCTCTATATCTAGTGGTTTACATAATTATAAATAAACTCAACAAAAAGACAGAGCGTAAAATAATGGAAAGTTCTGCTGAGTTAGAGAGTCAGTTGGTAGAGTCTTTAAATTCTGTAGGTACAATAAAGCGTTTTGGTTTAGAAAGTTTTGCAAATATTAACACAGAAACACGTTTTATAGGTTTATTGAATATTGGTTATAAATCTGCCTTAAATTCTATTTTTTCAGGTACCTCTACTACTTTTATCGCACAATTATTTACGATTATATTATTGTGGACTGGCTCTTATTTTGTAATTGAAAGAGAAATTACTCCTGGAGAATTACTCTCTTTTTATGCAATTATAGGCTATTTTATGAACCCAGTAGCTAGTTTAATTGGGGCGAACAAACAAATTCAAAATGCCTTAATTGCAGCTGATCGTTTGTTTGAAATTATGGATTTAGAACGAGAAGAAAATATTGAAAAAGTAGTTTTGAAGAAAGAAAAAATTGGTAATATAGAGTTTAGAAATGTTGCTTTTAGATATGGGAATCGTGTACAGGTCTTTACTGATTTAAATTTAAAAATTAAGAAAGGTAATAGTACTGCAATTGTTGGTGAAAGTGGTTCAGGGAAATCGACTTTAATTTCTTTATTACAAAATTTGTATCCCATACAAAGAGGACGTATTACAATTGGAGATTTGGATTTAAAATACATTCAGCACGAAAGTTTACGAGAATTAGTTAGTATTGTCCCTCAAAAAATAGATTTATTTTCAGGAAATATAATTGATAATATTGCTGTTGGAGATTTTTCGCCAAATATGGAGTTGATTATAGAGATTTGTAAATCTACAGGTATTTTAGAATTTATAGAAAGTATGCCTAATGGATTTAATACCTATTTAGGAGAAAATGGAGCAACACTTTCTGGAGGCCAAAAACAACGTATTGCCATTGCAAGAGCTTTGTATAAACAACCTGAAGTTTTAGTTTTAGATGAGGCTACTTCTTCCTTAGATTCAACTTCAGAAAATTATATCCAAAAAGCAATAGAGATATTACGTGTTAAAAAGAAAACAATTATCATTATTGCCCATAGATTAAGTTCCGTTATTAATGCAGACGAAATTGTAGTGCTTCAAAAAGGAGAAGTTTTAGAAAAAGGAAATCATTCAGAATTGTATTCCTTAAAAGGAAATTATTATAATTTATGGCAACAACAAATGCCGAAAATTAGTTAAGAGATTTCTAATTTACATTTTTAATTTCTTAATTTAATTCACTAATTTTAACTTCATAAATTTAAAAGAATTTGTTAACACAACTTTCCATAAATAACTATGCTTTAATACATCAGTTATCTATCGATTTTTCCTCGGGATTATCTATAATAACAGGTGAAACCGGTGCAGGAAAGTCAATACTTTTGGGAGCCTTAGGTTTGGTTTTAGGCAATAGAGCAGATTTATCATCTCTAAAAGATACCTCTACCAAATGTATTGTAGAAGCAAAAGTTGCGATTTCTACTTATAATCTGCAAGATTTTTTTAAAGAGGTAGATTTAGATTATGAACCTGAAACGATTATTAGAAGAGAAATTTTACCTTCTGGTAAATCTAGAGCTTTTGTAAATGATACCCCAGTAACACTATCTGTGTTAAACCAATTAAGAATTAAGTTGATCGATGTCCATTCTCAACATCAAACAATGCAATTGTCCGACAACAACTTTCAGTTTGCAGTTATAGATGCATTCGCAAAAAATAAAGAAAGAATTTCCTCTTATCATAGAGGTTTTGTTCAACTGAATCAATTAAAAAAAGAATTGGTAGAATTAGAAAAGAAACAAAGAGAAGCTCACCAACAATATGATTATAATTCTCATTTATTTAAAGAATTAACAGCAGCAGACTTAAAAGTTGACGAGCAACATCTATTAGAAGAAAAATTAGAGAGACTCAACAATGTTGAAGATATAAAACTCAATTTATCAGAAGCTTTAGAAATTTCTATTACAGATGAAATAGGTATTCAAAGTTCAGTGAATAATTTAGAAAATAAGTTATCAAAAATTGCCCCATTTTACAAAGGATATCAAAATTTATTAGAAAGAATTACCAGTGTAAAAATAGAAATAGATGATATTGTTGCTGAATTAGAAAATGCAAATGAAAGCATCGATTTCAATCCAAATGAAGCAGACGAAATCAACGATAGATTGCAGTTAATCTACAATTTACAAAAAAAACATTATGTAAATTCTATAGAGGCATTATTACAGGTGTATGAAGAGCTCTCAGAAAAAGTGCTTCAGGTAGAAAATGCAGACGAAGTAATTGCAAACAAGCAACAAGAAATAAATATTGTTTCAGAGAAGTTAGATTCAATTGCAGCTACTATTTCTAAAGCTAGAAATACATCAATACCAAAGCTCACAAAAGAATTAGAAAATTTACTGGCAGATTTAGGGATGGAAAACGCACGTTTTTCCATACATATTAAACCAACAAAAAACTATTTCTCAAACGGAAAAGACGCTTTAGAATTTTTATTCTCAGCCAATAAAGGAGGTAATTATGGAGAGCTTAAGAAAGTAGCCTCTGGTGGAGAATTGTCTAGAATCATGCTATCTGTAAAGAAAGTATTATCTACAAGTACCCAATTACCAACGATTATTTTCGATGAAATTGATACCGGTGTTTCTGGTGAAGTTTCTAATAAAATCGCAGCGATTATGCAGCAAATGAGCCACCATATGCAGGTAATTGCCATTACTCATTTACCTCAAATTGCAGCAAAAGGAAGTAGTCATTATAAGGTTTTTAAAGAAGAAATTAACGGGGTAACCACTACCAATTTAAAGCAATTGTCTTCGGAAGAAAGAATTGTTGAAATTGCGGAAATGTTAAGCGGTAAAGATATTTCTGATACTGCACTCATCCATGCAAAAGAATTGTTAAACTAATTCATTATTAATTAATATACAACTCATCACGAATATTTAAATTCGAATCTTGTTATGCACAACTTATTAAAAGGAAAAAAAGGAATCATTTTTGGAGCTTTAAATGAACATTCTATTGCTTGGAAAACCGCAGAAAGAGCCCACGAAGAAGGAGCGGTGTTTGTGTTAACAAACGCACCAGCTGCAATAAGAATGGGTAACTTAGAGGTGCTGGCAAAAAAAACAAACGCTCAAATAATTCCTGCAGATGCAACATCAGTTGAAGATTTAGAACACTTAGTAGAAAAATCTATGGAAATTCTGGGGGGTAAAATTGATTTTGTATTGCATTCTATTGGCATGTCTGTAAATGTTAGAAAAGGAAAATCATATACAGATCCTTCCTATGATTTCACCACAAAAGGATGGGATGTTTCTGCGCTATCATTTCATAAAACGATGCATGTTTTGTATCAAAAAAAAGCAATGAATGAGTGGGGAAGTATTGTTGCGCTAACCTATATGGCCGCCCAAAGAGTCTTTCCAGATTACAATGATATGGCAGATAATAAAGCCTATTTAGAATCCATTGCGCGAAGTTTTGGGTACTTTTTTGGCAGAGACCATAAAGTTCGTGTAAATACAATTTCTCAATCTCCAACACCCACAAAAGCAGGAACGGGTGTGAAAGGTTTCGATGGCTTTAGTGCATATGCAGAAAAAATGAGTCCATTAGGAAATGCAACTGCTCTAGAATGTGCAGATTATACGATTTCTATGTTTTCAGACTTGACAAAAAAAGTAACCTTGCAAAATTTATTTCATGATGGCGGATTTTCTAATATGGGGGTAAGTGATGCTGTAATGGAAAAGTTTGAGTAGCTTTTAAAGAAGCTATTTCCTGCTTTCGTTACTCGCTTTTTTCATTCCTCAAAAGAGCTCAAACAAACCACTCAATCAGGGCTAAAATTGTTTGCCGTCTTTTTGAAGGATATGAATAAGTAGCGCTTTAAAAATTCAAATATTATATAATTCCTTTCATTTTTTTATTTTATCTTTCTCTAATCATAGAAAGAACTAATTTAGAAATAAAAAATTCAGAACCAAAAATATTGAAACTCAAATTTTCCATAATAATTCCTGTTTACAACCGACCAAATGAAATTGATGAATTGTTAGAAAGTCTTGTTGCACAGAGTTTTTCTGATGCCTTTGAGGTTTTAATCATTGAAGACGGTTCTACTCAAAATAGTGATAGTATTGTCCAGAAGTACCAAGATCAACTTAATTTAAACTATTTTTTTAAAGAAAATACTGGTGCAGGAGATAGTAGAAACTTTGGTATGAAAAATGCTACAGGAAACTATTTTATCATTTTAGATTCAGATGTTATTCTTCCAAATCAATATTTAGCAGAAGTAAAAATAGGCTTAGAAAATTATTACACAGATGCTTATGGTGGGGCAGATGCAGCTCATAAAAGTTTTTCTAATTTGCAAAAAGCGATTAATTATTCTATGACTTCTGTTTTAACAACTGGCGGAATTCGTGGAAATACCCAAGCTATCGATACATTTCAACCTAGAAGTTTTAATATGGGTGTGTCTAAAAAAGCATTTGAAAATACGCAAGGGTTTTCTAAAATGAAAAATGGAGAAGATATTGATTTAACTTTTAGACTTTGGAAAAATGGCTTCGAAACTCAATTACTTGAGAAAGCATTTGTATTTCATAAACGAAGAGCATCCATTTTGCAATTTTTTAAACAAACATTTGGTTTTGGTTCAGCAAGACCTATGTTAAACAGAAAATATCCAAAAACAACCAAACTTACTTATTGGTTTCCAAGTATATTTATTATCGGATTGGATACCTCAATACTTTTAGCAATTTTTGAGTATTGTGAACTGTTCTATCTCTATTGCTTTTATTTTTTACTACTTTTTTTAGATTCTTTATTTCAGAATAAAAATTTACAGGTAGCTTTTTTGAGTGTCATCACTTCTTTTACCCAGTTTTTAGGGTACGGGTTGGGTTTTTTAGAATCACTTTTCTTTTCCAAAAAAAAGTGAATGAATTAAAGTAATTTTGTACTGTAAAGACAAATTATTTAAAAAACTCTTTTGACTTTTCCCAATACACATCCATTTCAGTTAGTGACATGTTAGAAAGTTCTTTGCCTTCTTTTTTAGCTTCTTTTTCTAAATATTGAAAACGACTGATGAATTTTTTATTGGTCTTTTCTAGAGCATTTTCTGGATTTACATCAATAAAACGCGCATAATTAATCATAGAAAATAATACATCACCAAATTCTTTTTCAATATTTTCTTTAGTACCAGCTTTAATTTCTTCGTTTAATTCAGTGAGTTCCTCCTGAACCTTTTCCCATACTTGTTCTGGTCTTTCCCAATCAAATCCAACGCCAGCAACTTTCTCTTGAATTCTACTAGCTTTTACAACAGCAGGTAAACTTTTAGGAACACCTTCTAATACAGAATTTTTCCCCTCTTTAAGTTTTAGCTGTTCCCAATTTCGTTTGACATCATTTTCATTTTCTACCGCAACATCGCCATAAATATGAGGATGTCTGTGTCTTAATTTTTTAGAAATGGTATTGGCTACGTCACCAATGTCAAAGGCTTTTTTTTCGCTTCCTATTTTTGCATAAAAAACGATGTGTAACAGAACATCGCCTAATTCTTTCTTTATTTCTGTTAAATCATTTTCTAAAATTGCGTCAGCCAATTCATACGTTTCTTCAATGGTAAGATGACGTAAGCTTTCTAAAGTTTGTTTTTTATCCCAAGGACATTTCTCTCGAAGATCGTCCATCATATCTAACAATCTGTTAAAAGCTTCTAATTGGTCTTTTCTGCTATTCAAAGTAATAATTTAATTTAAAATATATTTCGAAATGAAAGAATCGTTATACTTCTTCAGTACTTTTTTCTACTTTTGAGAAATCCATACCCGCTTTGGTAAGAATATTATACCATTGGATTACCTTTTTTATATTTGATGCGTAAACTCTTTCATCATCATAGTTTGGTATTACTTCAGTAAAAAAAGCAGTTAGTTTTTTACTACTTTCTTTGTGAGAGAGCGCTTCTTTTCCTTCAGTTTTCTTAAATATAGAAGTAAAAACATCTAGTAATGGCATGTCTTCCTCATAAGTATATATGGCAATATTTTCTAACAAGCTTACATTTTGCGTAGTATTAATTGCGAGACGTTTTTTTTCAACAAGAGATTCAGCAATAACTGCATTTTTTGATTGAGAGATTACTTGAAACAAACCAGGTTTTCCTGAAACAGATATAATTTTATTAAATTCCATTTTTTTACTTATTTTTTTTCTTTAGATTTGGAAAACGCATTCTATAATCTGCTTTTATTTTCCCCTTTGAAATATTTTCTAATTTCTTTTTTATCAATCTTTTTTTGAGTGATGAAAGTTTGTCTGTAAATAAAACTCCGTCTATATGATCATATTCATGTTGAAAAACTCTTGCAGCTAGACCGTCTAGAGTTTCAGTATGAGATTTAAAATCTTCATCTAGATATTCAATAGTAATTTTTGGCTGACGAAAAACGTCTTCTCTAACATCAGGAATACTTAAGCATCCTTCGTTAAAAGCCCATTCATCACCTTCCTCTTTTATAATTTTAGCATTTATAAATACTTTATTAAAGTTTTTCAATACTTTTTTATCTTTTTCAGACAACTCATCATCTTCAGCAAACGGTGAAGCATCAATAAGAAATAAACGAATAGCTTTTCCTATTTGTGGAGCCGCTAGACCAACACCAGAGGCATTGTACATGGTTTCTTTCATGTTCGCTATTAATGTCTTTAACTCAGGATAATCAGCATTAATTTCTACGGAAACTTTTCGTAAAACAGGATCTCCATAAGCAACTATTGGTATAATCATATCTTTAATATTAAGCTTTGCAAAAGTACAAAGTTTGAGACTTCAATGAAATTATTTGTTATATAAATAAGACTGTAAAATAATTGTTGCACTAATTTCATCAATTAGGGCTTTATTTCGACGCTGTTTTTTGTTTAAACCCCCATCAATCATTGTTTGAAACGCCATTTTAGAAGTAAAACGCTCATCAATCCTTAGAAGAGAAATATGAGGGATTTCTTTTTCAAGTTTCTTCAAAAATGGAAGAATCATTGCTTCACTTTCACTATCAGTATTGTTCATTTGCTTGGGTTTTCCTACTAAAAAAAGAGCTACCTTATTTTTAGAAACGTATTCTTTCAAAAAAGGGATTAAAGTTTCTGTATGAACTGTTGTTAAACCAGATGCAATAATTTGAAGTTCATCAGTTACTGCAATACCCGTTCTTTTTTTACCAAAATCGATGGCGAGAATTCTACCCAAAATAAATATTTTTTGTAAAAATAAAAGTTATAAGTTAATAATAACAGATTAATTAAAATATTATCAACTAGTTGAACGTTATTTTAAAATATCAACTAAGAAATAAGCACTAGTATTTTAAACAACAACTAATAATCTGTTTAAAAAACGTATATTCGTTCCGGTTTTTGAGGATAAATTTATATTTGTAAAAATAACCTATTAGTATGAAAGATATTAGAAAAATTATAGAGTCAGCTTGGGATAATCGCGAATTATTAAAAGAAGAAAGTACGATTAATACGATTCGAAAAGTTGTAGATTTATTAGATAAAGGACAATTAAGAGTTGCCGAACCAATTGAAAATGGTTGGCAAGTAAATGAATGGGTAAAAAAAGCAGTTGTTTTATATTTTCCAATTCAAAAAATGGAAACTTTAGAAGCTGGTATTTTTGAATTCCACGATAAAATTCCACTGAAAAGAAATTTTGCTGAAAGAGGGATTAGAGTTGTTCCCAATGCAGTAGCAAGACATGGAGCTTACATTTCTTCAGGAACAATTTTAATGCC
>JAQWOW010000152.1 GCA_029245665.1 Polaribacter sp.
AGGAGTAAAACTCATTGCTGCGATATTATACGAAGTTCTGTTTTTTATATTTTTGCTGTCCGTTTGCATCAATTGGATGGTTGCATTAACTGCATCTTCCATATACATCATTGGCAAACGTGTTTTTTCTGATAAAAAACATTCATAAGCGTTTTTTTCTAATGCATGAAAGTAGATGTCAACGGCATAATCTGTAGTCCCTCCACTAGGTTTAGATTTCCAAGAAATAACACCAGGATATCGTAAACTTCTTACGTCTACTCCAAATTTTTTATGGTAGTAATTACACCAAAATTCACCAGAAATTTTACTAATTCCGTATATCGTAGAAGGCTTCATTATTGTATTTTGAGGGGTATTTATTTTCGGAGTTGTTGGTCCAAATACAGCAATAGAACTAGGCCAATAGACTTGTTTTATATATTTTTCTTTTGCTAAATCTAAGACAGCCAACAAAGAGTTTATGTTTAAATCCCAAGCTTTTTGAGGCTGTTTTTCAGCTGTGGCAGATAGCATTGCAGCTAATAAATAAACTTGAGTTACGTTGTACTTTTTAATTATTTTTAGAATGCTATTTTTATTAGTAGCATCAGCAATTTCAAAAGGTCCTGAAACCATCATGTTGGTATTACCCTCTCTGATATCTGAAGCAATAACACTGTTGTTGCCATATATAGTTCGAAGTTTTTGGGTCAATTCGTGGCCTATCTGACCACTTGCGCCTAAAACTAAAATTATATTTTTCATATTTTATGTTGTGACTTTAATAAAAACAAAGGTACTTAATTTAAGTATTCACAAATAATGTTTGTTAAAATAAGTATTCAATAAATTTCAATGTAAAAAGTACTGATTTGTTACAATTTTATCAAATTAACAATAGATGCTTTGAAAATGTGTATTTTTACCACTTATTATATGAAGTTGTGAGACAAATAATGTATGTAGTGGTTTCTGTTTTTTTATTTTCTTGTGGAAATAAGAAGGCAGACAGGATAAAAAAAACAGAAGGAAAACCAAAATTAAGCATTGTTAAACAGCACGGTACCTATGAAAAGGTAAATGCTATTTTTGAAAAAGAAGTATCGAATTGGCAGGAGTTAAACACGGTGCACTCCTTTATACAGAAATTTGATAAAGTATCACCTAATGAAGCTTTAAGTAATGCCTTAGAACTTCGAGATTTGGTTGCAATTCTTAAGGACAGTGTAACTCCAAATATTTTTGATATTCCTTCTTTTCAGGCAAGAGTTAATGTTTTGCATAATGAAACTTTACGGCTGGCAGATTTAACACGAATACCAGCGATTACCTCTGAAGATATTAATTTACAAGTAGATAAAACAATAGCAGCTTTTTCTTCGGTAAATTCAAAAATCAACACCATTCTTTCAAAGAAAAGATTTGAGGATGCAGTCGATGTAAAAATTAATTATATTGGAATAGATCCAACAAAAATGGATAGTGTTTCAAAAAAAACAATCAGCTTTAAAAAGAAAGATGAATTGGTGAAAAAGAAATAATAAAATAGTTTTAAATCCCCTTTAAACAAAAATTTAAAAAAGAAAAATACACTAAAGAAAGTTTCAGATATTAAAAAAAAGCCTTTTATTAATAATAAAATATGAGATTACACTTTTTGATCCTGGCTGTAGTAGTTTCTTTTTTAAGTTGCAATCAAAAAAAAGAAATTGCTCCCCCGCAATCAAACAAAGCCTTAAAAAAAACGATTCATACGTTTTTAGACGATTGGCATAAAGCAGCATCAGAAGCGAACTTCGAGGCATACTTTAGTAAAATGGACAGTACATCTGTTTTTATAGGTACAGATGCCTCAGAAAATTGGACTAAAAAGCAATTTGAAAATTTCAGTAAGCCTTATTTTGACAAAGGAGAAGCATGGAATTTTGTAGCTTTAGAACGAAATATTTACATGAATGATGCTAATAATTTTATTTGGTTTGATGAATTATTAGAAACATGGATGGGAACTTGTAGAGGTTCCGGAGTCCTAGAAAAAAAAGATAGGTCATGGAAAATAAAACAATATGTTTTGTCTATCGAAATCCCAAATGCAGATGTTCAAGCAGTTATTTTACAGAAGAGAAAAAGTGATTCTCTCTTTTTAACTCGGTTTTATAAATAATACTTTTAGTCAGCTCTTATTCGTCAATGAACCAGAAAATATAATGAAGTCAGCTTTTTTTTTAATCTAAAGCTAAGAAACTATTTCATTTACGGTTTTATAAATCAAATCAGATTCATATCCCTTGCGCATTAAAAAGTCAATAAGTTTTCTTTTTCTCTTAAAAACGTTCTCTTCTTTAATTATAGTATTTTTATTTTCAGTAATTCTATAAATAGTATTTAGATATTCTAATTCATCAATTTCTTTGAGAGCCGTTTTAATATTGTAAGCAGAAATATTTTTAAATTTTAATTCTCTAACAATGCGTTGCTTTCCCCAATATTTAATTCTAAACTTTCCCCTAGCAAAGCTTTTTGCAAAACGTTCCTCATTTAAAAAATTAGATTGCACTAAGTGTAATAAAATAATTTCTTTTGCTTCTGGAATTAAATGATATTCTTTCATTTTAGTTTCCACTTCTTTATGACAACGATCTTGATAGACACAGTAATGCTCTAGCTTTTTTTTGATTTCATCAACGGTAAAAGATTTTTTAAAATTCATAAAAAATACAATTTCTGTATTGAAAAGTTCGTTCTAAAATACAAAAAGGATGGATATTTAAAAATTGCCATCCTCTTTGTTTTTGGGTTACTTGTTTCAATAGATATTCTTTGTTTGATCAATACTCATGTTAAGAAGAAACTATATTAGAAGTTGTTTTGCTTTGTATCCACATTTTAAATTGTGTAATTAAGTAGAATAAAATCGGTACAACTACTAAGGTTAGAAATGTTGCTACAAATAGACCATAAATTACCGTCCAAGCCAAAGGTCCCCAGAAAATAACATTGTCTCCACCAAAATAAATATTTGCATTGAACTCACTAAATAATGTAAAGAAATTAATATTTAGTCCGATTGCTAAAGGGATTAAACCCAAAATGGTTGTAATTGCAGTTAGTAAAACAGGTCGTAAACGTGCTCTACCTGCTTTCACAATACAATGAAATAATTCTTCTTTTGGCAAATATTGATCTTCCTCTAAGCCTAATTCGATTTTCTTTCTATCCATTAATAATTGAGCATAATCTAGTAGGACAACTCCATTATTAACAACTATTCCTGCAAGGGAAATAATTCCCATCATGGTCATCATTATTACAAAAGGAGCTCCAGAAATTACCAAACCACCGAAAACACCAATAAAGCTTAAAAATATCGCTAGCATGATAATTCCGGGTTTTGAAACTGAGTTAAATTGAAAAATCAAAATGAAGAATATCAATGCCAACCCTGTAAAAAATGCACCGACCAAAAAAGTCATTTGCTTTTCTTGTTCCTCTAATTGTCCTGTATAATCAATTTTAACTCCTTTCGGTAGTTCCTTAAAGTTTTTCATTTCTTCTCTAATATTACTAACAACTGCCCCGGCATCAGTTTCTCCTGGAGCTAATGCTGAATAAACAGTAACGACCCTTTTTATTTTTTTATGTTTTATGGCGCTAAATCCAGAGTTGTTGTTTTGAGTTGCAACTGTAGAAACTGGAATTTCTTTTACTTTACCAGAAGCCATATCTCTGAAGATTATATTTTGGTTAAAAATGGCGCTTTTGTTGTACCTGTCTTTTTTATTAAAGCGGACATAAATATCATAGTCTTCACCGTCTTCTTTGTAAATACCAGCCTTATTTCCAAAGATAGAGGCTCTTAATTGTTGGCCTACTTGCCCTGAACTTACACCAAGTTCTCCAGCTTTTTTTCTATCTACAAGAACTTTCATGCCTGGCTTGTCTCTGTTTACGTCAATTTTTAATTCATCAATACCAGCAACACTCCTTGTATTAATATAGTCTCGCATTTTTTCTGCGGTACTAATTAACTCTGCATAATTATCACCTTGTAATTCAATATTTATAGGAGAGCCAACCGGAGGACCATTTGCATCTTTTTCAACAGAAATTAAAACCCCTGGATAAATTCCAACCAACTCGTTTTGAACTTTTTGACGTAATAATTCGCTGTCTAATCCTCTTCTAAATTTGTATTCCCTCATAGAAGCTGTAATCTTACCTTTATGAGGCATTTCTGCTGCAGAACCACCGTCTGATTGAGGATTTCCTGCGCCTTCACCAACTTGAGAAACGATACTCTCTATCATAAAGTTATAATCGCCATCCATGTAAAGGTCGCTATATAAAACTTTAGAAACTTTCTTTTCAATTAATTTTGTAATGGTGTTTGTCTTTTCGATGTCCGTTCCTTCAGGATATTCGATATAGACTATAATCTGATTTGGTTTGTTGTCTGGAAAAAATTCTACTTTCGTTCTTTGAGATTCTAAAGACATTCCAAAGGTTTTAAAAGCAATCATTAATAGAACAAATGTTCCTAGGGTTAATATATAAGGAGTCCAACCAGACAAAGCTCTTTTTAACTGTCTTTCATACCAAGACTCTAAACGGGGTAAAGTTTTATTTTGAAAACTATTTGCCCAACCTCTTAAAAACAATCTATATACCCAAAGCATAATTGCGGTAAAAATCATTAAAGTTCCCAGAGCACTATAGGTTCCACCAATTAAGAATATTATCATTCCTAAAAAAGCTATAATACTTGTAAGAATAATGATTTTTTTAATAGGCATATTTTTATCTTCTACACTCATAAATTGAGAAACTAATACCGAGTTAAAGAAGATAGCAACCAAAAGTGATGATCCTAGAACAGTTGATAAAGTAATTGGTAGTAGTTTCATAAAGTCTCCCATTATTCCTGGCCAAAGACCTAATGGTATAAATGCTGCAACTGTTGTTGCTGTAGAAATAATAATTGGAAAAGCAATTTCACTAATCCCTTTTTTAGCTGCATCAACTCTATTCATTCCTTCTTCGTCCATTAAACGATATACATTTTCTACAACTACAATTCCGTTATCTACCAGCATTCCGAGCCCCATAATTAAACCAAAAAGAATCATGGTGTTCATTGTGTAGCCTAAAAGGTTTAATATCATTAATGACATAAACATAGACATTGGAATAGCAAACCCAACAAAAACTGCATTTTTAAAACCTAGGAAAAACATTAAAACGACAACGACTAAAATAACTCCAAAAATGATATTATTTACCAAGTCGTCAACTTGACCAATTGTTTTTGGCGATTGGTCGTTGGTGATGCTAACGTTTAAATCTTTTGGAAAATGATTTTTGACGGCATCATTTACAATAATTTGTATTTTTTCTGCAGCATCAACCATATTTTTACCAGCACGTTTTTTAACATCTAACATCACAACTGCCGCTCCTTTTTCTCTTGCATAGGTGGTTTTGTCTTTGTCTTTAAAAGATACTTTAGCAACATCTTTTAAGTAAACAGGATTGTTAAATTCAGATTTTATTACAAAATCTTCCAAAGCTGATGGTTTGTCAATTTCACCTATAATTCTAATTGTTCTTCTTTGTCCGCTTGTTATAAAATTACCAGCAGACATTGTTACGTTTCCATTACCAATTGAAGTTGTAATATCATTAAAACTAACTTTCGCAGCCATCATTTTATAAACATCTACTGCAACTTCAACTTCTTTATCTTGAGCTCCTCTAATATCAGCTTTTTTGATTTCCGGTAAATCTTCAATTTCATCTTGTAGATATTCACCAAACTCTTTTAGTTTGTGTACGGGGTAATCTCCAGAAATATTAATATTTAAAATGGGCATTTCTTCAGACATACTCAAGTTAAACACCTTTGGTTCTACTTTAGCACCATTAAATGTTGGCCAATCTTCACTTGATGTTTCGGTATCTATTTCGTCTTTAATTTTTTGTTTTGCTTGTTCAACAGAAATGTTTTCATCAAATTCTACAATTACAATAGAATAATCTTCTTGAGAGGTAGAGGTCACTTCTACAACATTGCTTACTGTTTTTACCTTGTCTTCTAAAGGGTCTGTAATTAATTTTTCTATATCTTCAGCGGTATTTCCAGGGTATACTGTACTTATGTAAATTTTAGTTTCTTTTACTTCCGGGAAATTTTCTCTAGCCATACTAAAATAAGCAGAGATTCCGTAGAAAAAAAAGACACCCATTATTGCGTAAATGGTTGTTTTGTTATTAATAGCCCAAGAAGATAATTTGAATTCTTTATCTACTTTCTTTTTTTGTTTTGTCATCATTAATGGATTTATTTATTAATAATTTTTACTGCCTGACCATTATTTACACTTCTAGCTCCTTCTTCAATAATTTCGGTTCCAACTGATAGGTTTTCTATAACTTCAATCAAATTACCTTGTGTTTTCCCAGTTTTTATTATAACCCTCTCTGCAACTGCTTCTTTGTTTTCTTTTTTGTTTTTAATGATGTATATGTATTGCTCACCATTAGAGTTTTCAGAAATAATACTTTGTGGTATTAAAATAGCATTGTTCTCTGTGTAGTCATTGATTTGAAGTTTTGCCGTTAAATTTGGTTTTATGTTCCCGTTTTTATTTTCAACAGAAACTTCAATTTTAAAAGATCTATTATTGGGGTTTATAAAGTTACCAACCTGTCTTATCGAACTATTTATAGTTCTACCAAGTACAGGAAATTCTACTGTAACACCTTTGTTTTGTGTAATACTTGTGATGTATCTTTCTGGCACTTCTGCCTCTATATACATATTATTTAGGTTCAAAATTCTAAAAACTTCAGAGCCTTGTCCGGGTGCTATAACTGTTCCAGCTTCTTTCAGAACATTATCTATAACTCCAGAAAAAGGAGCTCTTATTGATGCTTTTGATTGTTGACTTTTAAGCTGTTCTAAAGAGTTTTTCTGAGATTCATAATTGGCTTTTGTTTGTAAAAATTGAATTTCCGATCCTATCTTTTGATTCCACAAACGTTTTTGACGCTCATAGGTCGTCTTTGCCAATTGCGTTGTTGCTGCCAGCTGAGCTACTTGATTCTTCAAACCACCATCATCAATAGTAGCTAATAATTCTCCTTTAGAAACCCGCTGTCCTTCTTTAACATATACTTTTTCTAAAATCCCTGGCATTTCTGGATAAATCAAAATATTTTGTTTTGTTTTAACATTTCCTTGAACCTCTAAGTAATGATTAAAAATTTCTTCTTTGGCTAGAATTGTAGTAATTAGTGGAAGTTTTTTGAGCGTATCTTTTTTAGAAATGGCCTTGTTTATTTTTTCTAAAGTTTTACTTATTCTTTCTAAATTAGTTGATATTTCTTTTTT
>JAQWOW010000160.1 GCA_029245665.1 Polaribacter sp.
TTTACCCTCTGTTGACAAAGAAAAAGATGAAGGAAAATTATTGGCTCACAATGCTTTTTGGAATACCTCTGGAGAGGTCAGAATGGATGCTACTATTACCGAGTTTATTTTTGTCCCAAATGCTGTAGATGACGGAGAATACCTACTCAATTTAATGATTGCACCTTTTGAAAATGATGCGACACCTAGCAAACCTATTTTATATAAAATTTTGGTTGATGAAAAAACATCATAAAATAAAATACACTATTTCTGTTTTTTGTATCTTAATAGCTTTTGCAGTGAGTCGCTTCGGGTATTTTGATATTTCTGTTGAAGATTTAAAAAAAGAGTATTCAAATGCGTATTCTAAATTTATGGAATTGGATGAAATGTTCGTTCATTATAGAGATGAAGGGAAGGGGTTTCCAATAGTTTTAATTCATGGAACAGCTTCTTCTTTGCATACTTGGGATGCTTGGACGAACGAGTTAAAAAAAACAAATAGAGTTATAAGAATGGACTTGCCTGCTTTTGGGATTACCGGTCCGAATAAGAATGCTGATTATTCTATAAAAGGATATACAGCTTTTTTACACTCTTTTCTTAAAAAATTAAATATTGAAAAATTCCACATCGTAGGAAACTCCTTAGGGGGAAATATTGCATGGAATTATGCAGCTGAAAATCCAACCAAAATTGAGAAACTCATTTTAGTTGATGCAAGTGGTTTACCAACCAATAAGCCACAACCAAAAATATTTGAAATGGCAAAAAAATCTATTTTAAGTCCTTTTTTCTTATACATAACACCAAAGATATTAATTGAGAAAAATATGAAAGCAGTATACGCTAATGATGCTAAAGTTACAGAAGAATTAATCACACGGTATCATAAAATGGTTTTAAGGGCTGGCAATAGACAGGCTTTTATTGATCGGGCAAAAATAGATGTTAACCTTGGAGCAAAAAAAAATATTGATAAACTAAAAAGTATTCAAACACCTACACTATTAATTTGGGGAGCACAAGACAATTGGATTCCTTTGGATACCGGAAAAAGAATGAATGCACTTATTCCCAACTCTAAATTAGTGACTATTTTAAATTCAGGACATGTTCCAATGGAAGAAAATCCAACAAAAAGCTTGAAAATTTTAATGAATTTTTTGGAAAATGAACGTTTGTAATCAAAATAACTCTTTTATTTTAAGTTGTTCTTAGGGATTATCTGTTTTTGAGTTGTTAGTGTCGACTTTCTTGTCTTTATTCACAGCTGTAAACAGGAAAGCATTTTTTTAAATTATAGTATTCTTCATATCGAGATAAATTGATTTTTTCAAGATTGATTTTTGGGTATTAATACTTATTGACAACAAGTATTATTTACCATATATTTATATATAATATAAAATATTTATTCATGTTTAAATCATTACCAATTATTTTCTTTTTATTGAGTATGCTAAATATATATTCTCAAGATGTGATCATAGGTTCTGGAGGTAAAATGATCGTTGGTGAAGGAGTAAAAGTAACCATAGAAGGTGGTCTAGTTTTAAATAGTTCTGAATCACTTGAAATTAAAAATAGTTCTTTCGTTGTAAATGGAACATCATCTGGGTCTGGCAAAATGACTTACACTAAAACCATACCTTCTAAAAAATGGCAATTTATTTCGTCTCCTGTCACCAATCAAAGTGTAGCTGATTTTGTAGCTTCCGTAGATTTAGTTAATGGCCAGGGAAATCACAGTGACAATCAAGGTCTTGCTTATTATGATAATTCGATACCCAATTGGATTGTGTATAACACTGTTGAAAATCCTAGTTATTTTACCAGTAGTACTGTTTTTAAACAAGGGCAGGGTTGGGTTATTCAATTAGAAGGTAATGGTGAAAACAAAGACATTTCTTTTACAGGTTCTTTCCCAGATACAAACCCAGTAGTGACCGATTTTCAGAATAACAATGAAAGTAAATATAACTTTATTGGAAACCCCTATCCCTCTTATATTGCTGGGAATACAAGTGCTGACACAGATAATTTTTTAAAGGATAATGAAGTTTTATTAACAGAAAATACTTTGTGGATTTGGAATGAGGGAGAGGGAAAATATGATGTAACTAACCATGCCTCCAATGCTTTTTATCTTGCACCTGCTCAAGGTTTTTTTATAAAATCTCAAGCAAATTTAAGCTTTAATAAAAATCTGCAAAGCCATAAAAGTTCAGTTTCAGGTCAGCAAAAGATTAGCTCTTCTAGACCTGAAATTAAGTTGATGATTACAGATGGTTCTTCTCATAAAGACACAGATATTTTCTACATAGAAGGAACCACAACTGGTTTTGACAATGGTTATGATAGTACAATTTTTTATAACGGTGGAAAATACTTTGATATTTATACGCATTTGGTTAGTGATAGTCAAGGAGACGATTACGGAATTCAATCATTGCCTAATAGCGATTATGAAACTATGGTTGTACCTGTCGGATTCAACGCCACATCAAACACTGAAATAATTATTTCTGCAGCAATTGCAAACTTTCCAGCAGGAATTAGTGTGTATTTAGAAGACAAAGACAATACCTCTTTTACCCTTCTAGAGGATGCCACATCTTATACAACAACACTTTCTGAGGACATCAACGGAATAGGACGTTTTTACTTACATACAACTTCCAGTGTTTTAAGTACAGATAAGGTTGCTTTAAACAACCATCTAAGCATCTACACCTCTTCAAAAGAAAACATACGAATCTCAGGTGTTTATAGTGGTGTAGCAAAACTTCGTATGTATAATATCCTTGGAAAACAAGTACTAAACACTTCCTTTGAAGGAAATGGGCTGAATGACATTGCATTGCCGAATAATATTAGTTCAGGTGTTTATATTGTTCATTTAGCTACTGAGTCAAAAATTGTTACCAAAAAAATACTGATTTAATACTACAACTACTTCTTACTACCAAAAAAAATAATTAGAATTTTAAAAATTAAAACACCTAGTAGTTCTCCTTTAGAATTATTGGGCCTTTTATAAGGTAATTTTAAGGGAGGCAACCCGAAGTACTTGTCGATTCAAACTTAAAAAAGATAGATTACCGTATCTTACCTTCCTGTCCACCACATGCAGCTGCACAATGGCCTGCGTATGATAGAAGTAATCTTAGATTAAAATAAGAATAAAAGAAAATTATACCAATTAAAAAAATAGGATTGGTTAATTTCGCAATATGATTATCAAAGGAAACATCGTAGATATTTTAAATCGCACTATTTTTAAGGGAGAAGTTGAGGTTGAAGCTAGAAAAATTGTAAGTATTCGTCCATCAGACCATGCCATAGAGAATTATATTTTACCTGGGTTTATAGATGCACATATTCACATTGAAAGTTCTCTATTAGTTCCCTCTGAATTTGCAAAAATTGCTCTTGTTCACGGAACCGTTGCAACGGTATCTGATCCGCATGAAATTGCGAATGTATTGGGAGTCAAGGGGGTAGATTTTATGATTGAAAATGGAAAAAAAGTGCCATTAAAATTTAATTTCGGAGCACCTTCTTGTGTGCCTGCAACTTCTTTTGAAAGTGCCGGAGCTGTTATTGATTCTGGTGATATTCAAAAAATGATGGCAAATCCTGATATCAAGTACTTGGCAGAGATGATGAATTATCCTGGGGTTTTGTTTGATGATGAAGAGGTGCTAAAAAAGCTCGCGTGGGCAAAACAGTATCACAAACCTATTGATGGCCACGCACCAGGTTTACGAGGCGACGATATTACAAAATATATTGCCGCAGGAATCTCTACAGATCATGAATGTTTTACCTATGATGAAGCCCTAGAGAAATTACAAAAAGGAATGAAAATTCTCATTAGAGAAGGAAGTGCAGCAAAGAATTTTGAAGCCCTAATTGATCTATTACCTGACTATTTTGAAAATATGATGTTTTGTTCAGACGACAAACATCCAGATGATTTGTTGTTAGGACACATCAATCAATTGTGTGAAAGAGCTGTTGCCAAAGGCATAGATGTTTTTAAAGTGTTGCAAGTAGCTTG
>JAQWOW010000166.1 GCA_029245665.1 Polaribacter sp.
ATCCCTAAAGAATGTAAAACATGTCGTAAATACAATTCTTCAATATCTTTTCTAGAAACAACATTAATTTTTAAATTCCAGTCTTGATACAACTCTTTTAGCTTCGAAAATTGATCTAGTTGAGTTGCTGTTAGATTTGTAAAATATTTCTGTATAATTTCCATCTTTAATGAGTATCAGGGACAAAAATAGGTATTTGTAAGAAACAATTCCTCACAAAATCGAACCTTTATTGTAAAAGCAACATCAAAAACATTATTTTTGCAGGTAGATATCTAAGTGCTAAATGAAAACAATAAACTTTTCGAGAGTAGACAAAGCAAAATTCTTCAAAACTCTTAACAAAAGAGTCAATACATATTTCAAAGAAAACAACATCAAAAGAACGGGAAACTGGAAGCTGTATACAAAAGCAACTTTAATGTTTTCACTTTTTTTAATTCCTTTTATTTTAATTCTTTCAGTTTCTATGCCACAATGGACTCTTTTAATTCTGACTGTTTTAAGTGGTATTGGAATGGCCGGAGTTGGAATGAATGTAATGCATGACAGTAATCACGACTCATTTTCTAGTAAGAAATGGGTGAATAAAATAATGGGTAGTAGCATTTATATTTTAGCAGGAAATGTCTATAATTGGAAAGTACAACACAACGTTTTGCACCATACCTTTACAAACATAAAAGATCATGATGAAGACATTGATGCAGGAAGAATCATTCGATTCTCACAACATTCTAAATGGCTAAAATTTCATAAACTTCAAAAATATTATTCGATTTTCTTGTATGGTTTACTGACAATTAATTGGGCAATAACAACAGATATCAAACAAATGCATCGATATTTGAAAAGAAAATTGTCGTACGGTAAATTTCCAAATCCAACTACAGAATGGACAAAATTGGTGCTTTCTAAAATTGTGTATTATTCACTTTGGATTGTTTTGCCTCTTATCGTTTTAGAGGTTTCTTGGTGGAAAGTATTGATTGGCTTTTTTGCAATGCATTACACTGCAGGCATGATTTTAAGTTTGGTTTTTCAATTGGCACATATTGTACCCAATACCGAAATGCCAATTCCAGATAAAAAAGGAAATTTAGAACACACTTGGGCGGTCCATCAATTATATACAACCTCTAACTTTGCTCCTAGTAATCCCATAGTAAACTTTTATACTGGTGGCTTAAACTACCAAGTTGAACATCATATTTTTCCACATATTTCTCATGTACACTACAGTAAATTGGCTAAAATTGTAAAACAAACAGCCAAGGAATTTAACTTGCCTTATAATGAATACAAAACAATGCGTAAAGCAATTATAGCCCATTTTAGACATTTGGGAGTTTTAGGAAAAAAACCAAAATTAGCATAACCACAACTAACAATAAAAATGAAACATCCATTATCGGACAGAATTAACAGTTTACCTGTCTCACAAACTTTAGCAATGGCTGCTAAAGCAAGAGAATTAAGAGCAGAAGGAAAAGATATTATCGGTTTAAGTCTTGGAGAACCAGACTTTAATACACCAGATTTCATTAAAGACGCTGCCATTGAAGCAATCAACCAGAATTACAATTCCTACTCTCCAGTAGATGGCTATGTAGAATTAAAAGAGGCGATTTGCACAAAATTTAAAAGGGATAATAATCTAGACTACGCTCCCAATCAAATCGTTGTTTCAACAGGTGCAAAACAATCTATTGCAAACATTGCACAAGTATTGTTGAATCCTGGAGATGAAGTATTATTACCAGCACCTTATTGGGTGAGCTATTCTGCAATTGCGACACTTTGTGAAGCGAAATATGTAGAAATTCCTTCTTCTATAGAGAACGATTTTAAAATCACTCCAGCGCAGTTAGAAGCGGTGATTACACCCAAAACAAAAATGATTTTCTTTAACTCACCAAACAATCCAAGTGGAACTATTTATAGTGAAGCAGAGTACAGAGCCTTAGCAGCAATTTTAGAAAAACATCCAAAGATATTTATCTTATCAGATGAGATCTATGAACACATAAATTATAATACAACGCCTTTTAGTTTTGCAGCCATAGAAAGCATGTATGATAGAACCATTACTGTAAATGGTCTCGCAAAAGCATTTGCAATGACAGGCTGGAGAATTGGTTATATTGGCGCACCAGTATGGATTGCAAAAGCTTGTACAAAAATGCAGGGCCAAATTACTTCTGGTACAAATTGTATTGCACAAAGAGCAGCAATTACAGCAGTTCTAGCACCGGTCTCTAAAATACAATACATGGTAGATGAGTTTAAAACTCGTAGAAATATCATTATAGAACTACTCAGAGATATTGATGGGTTTAAAGTAAATGTGCCTGAGGGTGCTTTTTATGTGTTTCCGGATGTTTCCGCTTTCTTTGGAAAAACAATTAATGGCGTTAAAATTGAAAATGCAAGTGATTTTTCTTTATTCTTACTAGAAAAAGCAAATGTAGCGACCGTAACTGGCGAGGCTTTTGGAACGCCAAATTGTATCAGATTGTCTTATGCAGCCTCTGAATCTCAAATTCGTGAAGCTATCAAAAGAATTAAAAAAGCTTTGTGCTAAAAATTTATAAAACCCAATCATTCCCCATAATTAAAAACATGCTTTAATTAAAACGGATATCAACGTTTTGTATAATACTATTAAAATCCATCTAAAAAAGATGGATTTTTTTTTGTTTTGACGTGTCCTTTCGGCCAGGCTTTCCGCACTCGCTTTGTGTTCATTCTTCACAAAAGAGCTCAAACAAATGCGTCAATCCTTCACGCATGATTCTTTTATAACTTATTGGTTTTCTTCAAAATTAAATCAAAAAAACCACCTCTATACATAAAGGTGGTTTTACAATTAAAAAAAATTGTGTGTCAACTTTTAATCTACATTGTCATGTAAAAAAGAATTATTGCTATTTAAATTTACCTCCTCTGAATCTGACTTAATAGATGTTTTTGTATTGCTTACAGTAGTAGTATCTAGATTTATACCTAATCTTTTATAGGCAGGCTGACGCTCTATTTCATCTATATTTTTATTCATTTGGTCATTAAACTTATAATTAAAGCCTTTCATCTTCTTACGTCTTTCTTCAGCTCTTTTTTGCAATTCAGTAATTGTTAAATCTAAAGGAGACACTTCTTCACTTAAAGTTTCAATCGAATTAATTTCAACTTGAGGTATTCTCGTTTTTAATTCAAACTGCATTTCCTCTTCACCAACTTTTTTATGAGCAACACCAGAGCTCTTACCAATTGTAGGTTGGGCATCAAAATCTTCTAAAACATAGCGTTTTTCATGATCGTTTCTTTCAAAAACAACTTCTTCAGCACCATAAACATCAATATCATTAACGTTTACAGGTGTCTCTTCTTGTAAATTATAACGAATTTCTTCTTCCGATTTTACTTCTGTGTATGAATTTAGGGGTAAATCAAACAATAAATCTGGTTGAATTTGTTGCGGCTCTTCAATTATTATTTCTTCTTGAACAGGAGTTATATTCGTAATTACAAAATCATCTTCAGAAATAGTTTCTAGTGGGACTTCATCAAAAACAACAGTCATATTTGCTATTTCACTAGTTGTTTTTACCAAATTCATTTTTAGTTTTGTATCTTCTATCTCTTCCTCTAACACATGAACTATCTTGGTATCTATGCTATTGCTATTGCTTAAAGGCTCATTTAGCGTTGAAGACTTTGTGATTTTTTTTTCTCCAAAATCATAAGTAGCTTTTTGCTCATCTTCCAGAGTATGTACAATTTTTTTAACTTCAGTATTGGTAATTGAACTTTGCTGGTCAGCTGCAAAACCAGTAGCTACAATTGTTACAGCAATAGCGTCACCCAATTCTTCATCTTCACCAATACCCATAATAATATTCGCATCATAACCAGCTTCATCTTGTATATGGTCGTTGATCTCGCCAATTTCATCTAAAGTAACCTCATTACTTCCAGATACAATTAACAACAATACATTCTTTGCTCCTGTAATTTTGTTATCATTTAGCAAAGGTGAATCCAAAGCTCTTATAATTGCTGTTTTAGCTCTTGTTTGTCCTTCTTCTTTTGCAGAACCCATAATTGCTGTTCCACTGTTAGAAAGTACAGTTTTAGCATCATGTAAGTCAATATTTTGCTTGTAATGGTGGGTAATTACCTCTGCAATACCTCGAGAAGCAGTAGATAAAACTTCATCCGCCTTTGAGAAACCTGCTTTAAAACCTAAATTACCATAAACTTCACGAAGCTTATTGTTATTTATTACAATTAAAGAATCTACATTCTGTCGCAGTTGATCAATTCCTAATTGAGCTTGTTTTGATCGTCTTCTTCCCTCAAAAGCAAAAGGCATCGTAACAATACCCACGGTAAGAACATCCATGTCTTTTGCTATTTTAGCAATAATTGGAGCCGCTCCTGTTCCAGTTCCACCTCCCATTCCAGCAGTAATAAACACCATTTTTGTTTGGGTGTTTAACATTTGTTGAATCTCTTGCATGCTTTCTTTAGCAGCCTGAGCTCCTACATCCGGATTTGCACCTGCACCCAAACCAGAAGTCAAGTTTGCTCCTAATTGAATTTTATTGGGAACAGGACTATTTTCAAGAGCTTGAGCATCTGTATTACAGATTACAAAATCTACTCCTTTTATGTGTTGTGTAAACATGTGGTTTACCGCGTTGCTTCCTCCACCACCAACACCAATTACTTTTATTGTGTTCGATTGTGTTTTAGGCATGTCAAATGAAATGTTATCGAATTCTGTGCTCATAATAACCTATCTCTTGTTTAGTATTGTTGTATGTTTTTATATTCTTTACTTCTAAAATTACTCAGCATTGTCTAAAAAATCTTTAAGACCATCTGTAAACTTTTCGAAAAACGACTTCTTAGTAGATGTTGCTTTTTCTTCTTTAATTGTTTGAGCTACTTGCTTATTTTCTTCCTGATTTCCTTCTGCAATCTCTTCAACATCATCCTCAGTTACTCCTCCATCTTTTGTGTGATGCTCTAATCCCTCCATTAACAAGCCAACTGCAGTTGCATAAGAGGGACTTGATAAAGTCTCATCAGAATCTCCTGCTAAATGTTCATTCGGAAAACCAATTCTAGCATCCATCCCAGTGATATATTCTACTAGCTGACGCAAATGTTTTAATTGAGAACCTCCACCTGTTAAAACGATCCCAGCAATTAATTTTCCTTTTGCCGTTTCATGTCCGTAATTTTTTATTTCTAAATAGACGTGTTCTATAATCTCTTGAACTCTTGCATGTATAATTTTTGATAAATTCTTTAACGTAATCTCTTTAGGTTCTCTTCCTCTTAAACCAGGGATAGAAACAATCTCTGTTTCTTTATTTTCTCCAGGCCATGCTGAACCAAATTTAATTTTTAATAATTCGGCCTGTTTTTCTATAATTGAACACCCTTCTTTAATA
>JAQWOW010000281.1 GCA_029245665.1 Polaribacter sp.
GCGGCTATGTTAATGGTAGAATTTGAAGGATACAAGTCTTCAATATTAACTTCCAATCGATTCCTTTTTTTGTTTGATACTAAATATTGTATCAAATTATCAATAAATTCATCAAAATCTTGAAAAGTGTTTGTGTTTAGGTAACTAGCTACTCTCCATTTCCAGAATCCTTCTCCAAATAAAACCCCTGATTTCTGATTATTATCCTCAAAAGTTACCAATAAAGGTTGCTTATTTTCTATTCCATTGATCTTTTGAAACAGCAATATTTCATGTTCTTTTGAAATGATAATATCACCAAACTTATCTTTAAGTGGAGGGAATTGATGAAATCCAATATCCTTTTGTGAAAAAGTTAAAAAGGAATTGTTAAAAACAGCTTCATAAGATTCTGTTTGATTGATGGTATTTCTTGCTATTTGAAGTTGTTGTTTGTTGATGAAATTCCAATTTGTATTTGTACCAGAAATTAAAAAAAAATTCTTATTTTTAGTCTTAATTTGTTTAAAAACATCCTTAAACTTATTATTTACTTGATTTAAAATAACTAGCTGATAATCATTTATTTTTTTTTTAAATTTATTTATTAAAAAAACATCAACACTACGTTGTTTATTCTTCTCTATTGCTTTTTTTAGAGCTCCTAAATCTGGGTGTAAAACAGACGTTAAAATCAAGATTTTTGTTTGTTCATTTATGACTTCTACAGAGAAATTTTTGATATTATTTATTGTGTTTTTTTCACCTTTAATTGTTTTTAAGGAAGCAGTATAAAAATGCAGCCCTTCTTTATTTGATTTTAAGTTGGTGGTGATTGTTTTAGAATTATCTGATGGTGAAAATTCTATTTTCTTTGAAAAAATAGTTTTTCCTTTTTTAGAAATTGAAAATTGAGATATAATTGTTTTATCTCCCTGGTAATTCAATAAAACTTCAACTGGAAATTTATTTTTTATATAACTATACTTATTGACATTTAACTGACTAATTTTTAAATCTTTATATTGAATTGTATCACCAAAAAGAATTGGATAAATTTTTTGATTCGAATTGATAAATTCATAATCATAGCCTATTGTTTGGTTACCATCAGTTAATAAAACTACTGGTGCAATCTTATTCTCATTCAATTCATTTATAGAAGAAATAGCTTCTGAAATATTGGTTTCAGAATCGGTAAAAGTAAGAGTATCTAAAGTATTTAATTTACTGCCGAAAGAATATTCTTGAATGTCAAATTTTTCATTTATGCTTTTATCTTCTTTTATCTTCTTTAAGAAAGAAGTAATGTTTTTATCTTCATTAAAAAATAAAATAGAGTTAGAATTATCAGCTAAAACTGATAAAACTGGCTTTAATGATTCTAATTCTGTTGTTTTAATTTTAGGGTTTATCAACAGTAGTATCAACAAAAAAAGACTGGAAGTTTTTAAAAAAAACAACAAAAAATTATTCTTATCTCTATATTTTTCTTTGTAAAAATATTGAAGAAATGCAGCTAAGCCACTCAATACTAGCGAAATAATTATATATATAACAGTCTGTATTTGCACTAATTTTTATTTAATGTGAAAGATATAAAATAAGTATTTAAAAACTTTAAAGAATCTAAAAGTAATATGTTTGAAATGAAAGTTATTTATTTCTAAACTCTTTTACGACTTGTGATAAAATAGACTCCTGTTAACAAAATGAGAGAAGCTATTAAAGATTGGGTTGTTAATTTTTCATCTAAAAAATACCACCCCATAAATAATGCAATGACTGGATTTACATATGCTGAAGTTGCAACCTTCTCTGGTGAAACAACTTTTAATAGATAGTTAAAAGCTGTAAAAGCAACAACACCACCAAAAATGATTAACATAAGCATAGCTATTTGAACATTTGAACTCCAAGTTAAGGGAGAACTCCAGTGTTCATTTATGCTAAAACTACCTGTCAACAAAATAAAACTCGCTGCTAACATTTGATACCCTGTACTCACCAAAAAGCTTTTAGGTAATTCAGCTTTTGACACAAAAACACTTCCATAACTCCAACTTAAAACGCATGTTAGAATCATAAAAATGCCCAGTAAACTTCCTTCAGGGGTTGTTAATTCTCTCTGATTTACTAATAAAAACATCCCGAACATACCAAGAGCAACACCAATTAGCGATTTTTTTTGAAATGGTTTTCTATCGATTAATTTTAATAAAAACAAAACAAATAAAGGCTGTGTAGATGCCAATAATGCTCCAAAGCCACTATCTACATATTTTAAAGCCCAAACGAAAACACCATTTCCATAAACCATAAAAAAAAATGAAGCCGCTACTGAGTTTAATAATTCCTTTTTAGAAATAGATAACTTTTGCTTGGAGAAAATGGCCAAACCAATCATTAAGACTCCTGCAATAAAAAAACGAATGGAAGCTAAGAAAAAGGGGGGTAATTCTGATACAGCTATTTTATTAAACAAATAAGTTGACCCCCAAACAATATAAATTGCTACAAAAGCTACAACAATAAGTACTTTAGAAGTTTTATGAAGCATCTATTTTTTTTCAAACAAATTTACTATTAAAATAAACACGGTTTCTGTTATGTTTAATATTTAAACTGCTTTAAAGATGTGAATCATCAAATTACTCTATGAATCAGTGAGGTGCTTCATTGAACACTTTGCTAAAGGCAGCTAAATAAAAAATTTAGTGATGTCTGCTTTTTAATTGTGCTTCAATATCTTTTAAAGTGAAGCCTTTTGCTTGCAGTAACATCAAATAATGAAAGAATAGGTCTGCAGATTCATATAAAAATAATTCCTCATTATTATCCATTGCTTCTATAACAGTTTCAACAGCCTCTTCTCCTACTTTTTGAGCGACTTTATTAATTCCCTTGGCAAACAGACTGGCAACGTATGAATTTTGAGTGTCTTTATTCTCGATTCTTTCTGTAATAATTCTCTCTAAAGTTGAAAAGAAACCATAATTAGAGGTGTTCTCTTCATTCCAACAAGTATCAGTACCTTTATGACAAGTTGGCCCTTTTGGATTTACTTGAACCAGCAATGTATCCTTGTCACAGTCTAATTTAATATCTACTAAATCTAATGTATTTCCACTTTCTTCACCTTTTGTCCAAAGTCTATTTTTAGTTCTACTAAAAAAAGTAACTAATTTTGTTTGAAGAGTTTTATTCAAGGCATCCTCATTCATAAAGCCGAGCATTAACACATTTTTAGTGGTTGCATCTTGAATAATTGCTGGGACTAAACCATCTTTATTTTTATTAAAATCTATATCCATTATCATATTTTTAATTCCATTTTTACATCTGCAGATTCATAATAAGAATCTTTAATTTCAACCTGTGAAAATCCAATTTTTTCATAGAGTTTAATTGCGTCAACTAATTTACTACTTGTTTCTAATATAACAGTTTCTATTTTTTTTTCTAAACAGATATCAACACATATTTGAATTAATTCTCTTCCAATCCCCAACCCTTTATAATTCTCTCTAACCCCTAATTTTAGAAGTTCAAAAGTATTTTTATTAACAGGATTCAAGCATACAGTTCCCGCAATTTCGTTATTAGCATGTGCTAAAAAAATTAATCCTCCATTTTTAAGATACTTGTTAGGATTGTCTAAAAGATCATCGTCAGCTTTTTCATACAAATCATATTTGTATAGCCACTCTAGAGAAATCTCTTTAAATTCTTGATGGTATCTGTCTTCATATTCTTTTATTTGGAAATCTTTCATTTTACAAAAGCTAAATTCGAATTGGGATATTGTTATTAAAAAGCTCTTGTTTTAACTTAATAATTGGGATTTCTCCGAAGTGAAAGACACTTGCTGCCAGAGCTGCATCGGCTTTACCTTTTTGAAAAGCATCAATAAAATGTTCAATAGAACCTGCTCCACCAGAAGCAATGATTGGAATGTTCAATTCGGATGATAATTTTGACAATGCTTCATTTGCAAAACCAGATTTTGTACCGTCATTATTCATAGAAGTAAATAAAATTTCTCCTGCTCCACGCTTTTCAACCTCTTTAGCCCAATCAAATAAATTTAATTGAGTAGGAATAGTTCCTCCTGCCAAATGAACAATCCATTCTCCGCCAATTTTTTTTGCATCAATCGCAACAACAACACATTGACTTCCAAATTTTTCAGCCAATTCATTTACCAAATCTGGTCTTTTTATTGCCGATGAATTAATGGATACTTTATCTGCTCCAGATTTTAATAATAAATCAACATCTGAAATTGATGAAATTCCACCACCAACGGTAAAAGGGATGTTTACTTGCTCAGCTACTTTTAAAACCATTTCTATCATGGTTTTTCTACCATCTAAGGTTGCAGAAATATCTAAAAAAACCAATTCATCTGCTCCTAAATCAGCATATTGTTTTGCTAAATTTACTGGATCTCCTGCATCTATTAAGTTTACAAAATTCACCCCTTTAACCGTCCGCCCATTTTTAATATCTAAACAAGGAATTATTCTTTTTGTAAGCATATTATTGATTGATTATAAAATTTTCTAATTGTTTTAAACTAATTTTATTTTCGTAAATTGCTTTTCCAATAATAGCAGCCTCACACCCACTTTCTGCCAATTTAGGCAATTCATTAAATGTAGATATACCACCTGAAGCAATTAGTTTTATAGGTTTTAGATGTCTTAAAATATCGTTATAAATATTAAAACTTGGCCCTTGTAACATTCCATCTTTAGAGATGTCTGTACAAATTACATAGTGTATTCCTTTTTTCTTATAATTTTTAATAAACGGAATCAATTCCAAAGAACTTTCTTCTAGCCATCCGTTGGTTGCAATTTTACCTCCAGAATTATCTGGATAAAAATCAGCACCTAAAATAATTTTATGACTACCAAATCTTTCAATCCAACCTTCAAAAATTGAGGTATTTTTTACGGCGATACTCCCTCCTGTAATTTGATTTGCTCCTGAATCAAAGGCAATTTCTAAATCTTTATCAGATTTTAATCCTCCACCAAAATCAATACTTAAACTAGTTTTGGAGGCAATTTTTTCCAGTACATCATAATTGATTATTCTACTAGCCTTTGCACCATCTAAATCAACTAGGTGCAAGTGTTTTATCCCTGAAGCTTCGAATTCTTTGGCAACTTCTAATGGGTTTTCATTGTAAATTTTCTTCGTGTTGTAATCTCCTTTTGTTAAACGAACACATTTCCCTTCAATAATATCAATAGCTGGTATTATTCTCATTTTTATAATTCTATAAAGTTTTTTAAAATTTTAGCTCCTTCTGTTCCACTTTTTTCTGGATGAAACTGAACACCATAAAAATTATTTTTTTGCAAGGCAGAAGCATAAGAGATTTTATAGTCTGTTGTTGCAATTGATTCATCACAAGTCTCTGCATAGAAACTGTGAACTAAATACATGAATTCTTTTTCTTTGACCCCATTAAACAATGCAGACTTTAAATCAAATATTACATTCCAACCCATTTGGGGTACTTTTAGAGAATTTGTAAAACGTTTTACATCCACATCAAAAATACCCAATCCTTTTGTATTTCCTTCCTCAGAGAATCGACACATTAACTGCATGCCTAAACAAATACCTAAAACAGGTTGTTTTAATTTAGGAATCACCTCATTCAATCCACTTTCTTTGAGCATTTTCATAGCAGAACTTGCTTCTCCAACACCCGGAAAGATTATTTTATCTGCTGCTTTAATTTCATCAATATTATTTGATAAAATAGCATTGATTCCCAATCGTTTAAAAGCAAACTGAATGCTTTTAATATTCCCAGCTCCATAATCTATAATTAATAATTTCATTTAATAGATTTTGTCTATTTATAGTTACAACATTCCTTTTGTGGATGGAAGAAACATCTTATTTGAGTCTCTTTTTACAGCCATTTTCATTGCTTTTGCAAACGCTTTAAAAATACCTTCAATTTTATGATGTTCATTAAGACCTTCCGCTTTTATATTTAAATTACATTTTGCACCGTCTGTGAATGATTTAAATAAATGAAAAAACATTTCTGTTGGCATATCACCAATTTTTTCTCTTTTAAATTCTACCTCCCATTCCAACCAATTTCTTCCACCAAAATCAACAGCAACTTGGGCTAAACAATCATCCATAGGTAAGCAAAAACCATATCTTTCTATCCCTAATTTAGACCCTAAAGCTTTGTTGAACAATTCACCCAAAGCAATCATTGTATCTTCTATGGTATGGTGTTCATCTACTTCTAGATCACCTTTAACATTAATTGTTAAGTCCATTGCACCATGTCTACCTATTTGATCTAACATATGATCGAAAAAAGAAAGTCCAGTATTGATGTTGTTTTTACCAGAACCATCGAGGTTTACCTTACTATAAATCTCGGTTTCATTAGTTTTTCTTGTAATTTCTGCAACTCTATCTTTTAGTTTTAAAAATTCATAAATTGTTGACCAATCAGAACTTGTTAGTGCAATACAATCTATAATTTCTTGCTTTAAGGATGCTATTTCATCAGCTCCCAGCTCCGTGTTTTTTGACAAATAAATACCTTTGGCTCCTAAATTTTTTGCCAATTCCATGTCTGTTATTCTATCTCCCAAAACAAAAGAATTTTTTAAATCATAATTTTCGGAGAAATATTTTGTTAACAAACCTGTTCTTGGTTTTCTTGTTTGGGCATTTTCATGCGGAAAAGTTTTGTCTATGTGGACTTCAGAGAAAACAACTCCTTCTTTTTCAAAGGCCGTTATAATTTTATTTTGAGCAGGCCAAAAAGTATCTTCAGGAAAACTTTTAGTTCCTAAACCATCTTGATTTGTTACCATTACCAATTCAAAATCAAGTTCCATAGCTATTTTAGCCATATATTGAAAAACTTTTGGATAAAATTCTAGTTTCTCTAGACTGTCTAATTGGTAATCTTGTGGCGGCTCTATTACTAAAGTTCCGTCTCTATCTATAAATAATACTTTTTTACTCATTTTATTATTTTTAGCAATCCCGATACGAGCTCAGAATTATATTTATTGTATTGACTTTAATGCTCTGATCAAACGCTGGTTTTCTTCACAAACTCCAACGCTTATTCGAAGACAGTTGTTACATAAAGGTTCTGTAGTTCTATTTCTTATAACAATTCCATATTCTAACAATTGATTGTAACGAACTGTAGCGTCATCAACTTTAATCAAAAGAAAATTACCGTCTGAAGGGTATACTTTTTCAATATAACTGACACAACATTCTAATTCTTTTTTAAGGCGTTTCCTTTCGCTTATCAATTGTGCAACTTCATTTTTAATTTCATCCATTTTTTGAAGTTTACTAATTGCTCTTTGTTGTGATAATTCGTTGACGTTGTAGGGCGGTTTTATAGTATTTAAAATAGTTATAATTTCTCTAGACGCATAACAAGCTCCTATACGAATTCCTGCCAAAGCATATGCTTTAGATAACGTTTGGGCAACAATTAAATTAGGGAATTCCTCCAATCTTGCCAACCAACTTTTTTCCTCTGAAAAATCAATATATGCTTCATCTACAATGACCAACCCATTAAATTTTAGAAGTAATTTTTCAATAGAGCGAGTATGCATACTATTCCCTGTTGGGTTGTTGGGAGAGCATAAAAATAATATTTTGCTATTTGTGTCTGCTTGATCTAAAATTTGATTAACAATAGGTTGAAAATCATTGTCTAAAAATACTTTTCTATTTTCTATGGCATTAATATCTGCTAAAACAGCATACATACCATAAGTGGGTGGTAACGTAATGAGGTTGTCTTGGTTTGGCTCACAAAAAGCTCTAATAATTAAGTCTAGGACTTCATCACTTCCATTTCCTAAAAATATATTTTCTTTATTGATACCTTTAATTTTAGACAACAATTTTTTTACATTATGTTGATGTGGATCCGGATATCGATTTACCCCGTTTTCAAAAGGGTTCTCATTTGCGTCTAAAAAAACCATCTCTTTTGAAGTTGCATCCTTATAATCATCCCTTGCAGAAGAATAAGGCTTCAGAGATTTGATGTTTTCTCTAGTTAAATTGTTGATATTAAATTTTTTTTTCATAATATTTTTTTTGAAAGGACACTTAGAAAGTATTAATTTATAAGTCTTTTAGGCGGATTGAAACTGCATTTTTATGGGCGTATAATCCTTCTACTTCTGCCATTAACTCTATTGTTTTTCCTATTGTATGTATTCCTTCTTTAGATATTTTCTGAAAAGTAATACTTTTTGTAAAACTGTCTAGATTAACACCAGAATAAGCCTTGCTAAATCCGTTTGTTGGTAATGTATGGTTGGTTCCTGATGCATAATCTCCAGCGCTTTCAGGGGTGAAGTTTCCAATAAATAAAGAGCCTGCATTTTCAATATTTTCGATATAATACTCATTATTATTCGTGCAAACAATAAAGTGCTCAGGACCATATTCATTAATTAATTCCAAAGCTATTTTATTGTCTTCAACAAAAATAGATTTAGAATTATTGATTGCTTTTTGAGCAATATCGACCCTTGGCAATTCTAACAATTGTTTTTGTAGTTCTTCTGAAACTTGATCAATGAACTCCTTTGAAGTTGAAACCAATATTACTTGACTGTCTGCTCCGTGTTCTGCTTGACTTAATAAGTCTGATGCAACATAGCTTGCTTTTGCAGAATCATCTGCAACAACTAATAATTCACTTGGCCCTGCTGGCATATCAATTGCAACTCCGAATTTTGTTGCCAACTGTTTCGCAACAGTTACAAACTGATTTCCAGGTCCAAATATTTTATAAACTTTCGGAATACTTTCTGTTCCGAATGTATATCCTGCAATAGCTTGAATTCCACCAACTTTAATAATTTTTGTAACACCACATAAATTTGCAGCATACAAAATTGCCGGATGAATTTCTCCTTTTTTATTTGGTGGAGAACATAATACAATCTCTTTACAGCCAGCAATTTGAGCTGGAATTGCCAACATTAAAACTGTTGAAAATAGAGGAGCTGTTCCTCCAGGGATATACAAACCAACTTTTTGAATGGGTCTTTTTTCTTGCCAACAAGATACACCTTCAGAAGTTTCTACAACTACTTTTTCTGTTTTTTGAGCGGAATGAAACTTGGTGATGTTTTTCTTTGCAAGGTTGATTGCTTCTTTTAATTCTTCAGAAACTTCTGTAATTGCTTTGTTTATTTCTTTGACAGATACGATAGCACTTTTTAAAGAAACTCCATCAAACAATTCTGTGTATTTGTATACTGCAGAATCACCATTTCTTTGAACATCATCAAATATTTGGTTGACAGTATTTTCAATATCGTCAACTGTTTTTGTTGGTCTTTGTAATATTTGCTCCCAATTCTCTCTGGCAGGATTTATAATTTTTTTCATCTTATAATACCATTTTTTCAATTGGGCAAACCAAAATACCTTCTGCACCATTTATTTTCAATTCATCTATAATTTCCCAAAATTGATTTTTACTAATAACAGTATGAACAGAGCTCCATCCATTTTCAGCTAATGGTAAAACTGTGGGACTTCTCATGCCAGGTAATAAATTTAAAATTGTGTTTAATTTATCATTTGGTGCATTCAATAAAATATATTTAGAATTTCGTCCTTTTAAAACAGCTTGAATTCTAAATTGAATCTTTTTCAAAACAGCCAATCTTTCATCAGAAATTTCCGGAGAAACCGCCAATACAGCCTCAGAAGTTAATAGAACTTCAATCTCTTTTAATCCATTTTTAAATAAAGTACTTCCACTCGAAACAATATCACAAATTCCGTCAGCTAAACCAATATTAGGTGCAATTTCTACAGAGCCATTAATTTGGTGTAATTGTGCTTCAATATTATACTGTTTTAAAAATTTCTTAACAGTTTCTGGATATGAAGTGGCTATTCTTTTTCCTTCTAAATCTCTTAAAGAACTTGCTTTAGAATCTTTAGGAACAGCAATTGAGACCTTGCATTTAGAAAAACCTAAGCGTTCGATAAATTCAATATCAGCTCCTTTCTCAATTAAAACATTCTCGCCAATAATTGCAGCGTCTACAACTCCATCTTTTAAATATTGGGGAATGTCACCGTTTCTTAGATAAAAAATTTCTACGGGAAAATTTCTTGCTGATGCTTTTAACTGATCTTTTCCATTATCTATAGAAATACCAATATCTTTTAAGATTCTCATTGAATCTTGATTTAATCTTCCTGATTTTTGAACTGCAATTCTTAATGTACTCATGTTATTTTATTTGTTGCTTGAGCGAAAGAGTTTAAAATTAAAAAAACCCGTTTGATGAGCTCAAACGGGTTTATTAATATCTTGATTTTATTCAATACATCATTAAATCGCTTGATTGCAATTGTGAAAATAATGGTGATGTGTTTGAATAAATTTCATCTTTAACTATTATGTTGCAAATATTCTAATTTTATTTTTAATTACACAAATATTCTCTTTAAAAAAAAAAGCGAAACTTAAATTTTTATCAAAATTAAATTATTTGTTAAAAATTATAGATTATTATTTATGCTATTGATTGTTTTTTAAGGATTTATAATAATGAAGTTCTGTTTATTTATTTGATATTATCATTCCATTCTTTAGGTATGGGCTCCTGTAACTTCCCAAGAGATTTTGCTATAATCATTGAAACAGTTGCGTCTCCCGTAACATTTACTGTTGTTCTACACATATCTAAAGGTCTATCTACCGCAAAAATCAAAGCCAAACCAATCGGTAATAATTCTTCTGGAAAACCAATAGACTCTAGTACAATAACCAACATTACCATACCGGCACTTGGAACTGCTGCACTTCCTATTGATGCTAATAAAGCTGTTGCAACAATGACTATTTGATTTGAAAACGTAAGTCCTTCTGGCCAAATAACTTGCATAATAAAGACTGCTGCTATCGCCTGGTACAAGCTTGTACCATCCATATTAATCGTAGCGCCAACTGGTAATACAAAACCTGATACTTCTTTATCTACCCCTAAATGTTCTTCAACTCTTTCCATAGTTACTGGCAATGTAGCAGCACTAGAACTTGTTGAAAAAGCTAATAATTGAGCTGGACTTATTTGTTTTAAAAACCAAATAGGTGATTTCTTTGCATAAACACTTACCAATACTAAATAGAATCCTATCATTAAAAGCAAACCACCTACTACACAAAATGCATAGACTAAAAGTTTTAAAAGTATTTCTGTATCATCAAAGGCAATAATTACATTTGC
>JAQWOW010000310.1 GCA_029245665.1 Polaribacter sp.
GAGCTGGATTCGTTTGACTTTTGACGGGTATGAAGGGCATATCGACAACAAACAGTTTGTAAAAATTTCAGAGGATAATTTTTTAAAATTAAAAAATGAAAAAAACTATTTTTCAGGAGAAATAATTGATTTTATTACGAATGAAAAAAATGAGTTAACCACCATTCCATTGGGTTCAAGATTGCCCTCTTATAATAATTGTAAGCTTCAAATAAACTCCAATACATTTTCTTATCAAGGGACCGTTTTATCTGAAAAAAAATCAAAAAAAGAAATTGCACAAACTGCTTTCATATATTTAAATACTCCTTTTTTATGGGGAGGAAAGACGCCTTTTGGTATTGATTGCTCTGGACTTACTCAAATGGTATATAAACTCTGTGGACATGCACTTTTAAGAGATGCGAAAGAACAAGCTACCCAAGGAGAGGTCTTAAGTTTTATTGAAGAAAGTGAGCCTGGTGATTTGGCATTTTTTGACAATGAAGAAGGAGAAATTACACATGTAGGTATTATTTTAAACGACTATAACATTATACATGCACATGGCAAAGTAAGAATTGACACCTTAGACCATAGTGGCATTTTTAATAAAGATCTTCAAAAGCATACGCACAAATTAAGGATCATAAAAAAAATAATTTAACTGGTAATTAAAGTCATAAAAAAATCCGAAACAATAAAAGTTTCGGATTTTTGGTAGCTTTGGTTAAGTTACTTATTGAGTTCTCATTTTCTTGTAAATAGGTCTCAAAGCATCTGCTTCCGCTTCTTTTTCTAGAGTATCATAGATATTCAAAAGCATTCTTACGGTCCCTTCTGACCTCTTGATACCATCTGCTTTGACTAAATAGGGTAAAACTTTCTCATAGAGTGCTTTTTGCTTTGCTTGCAAGGCATCGTATTTTTTGAAATTAGATAAATTATCATTCATTTCATCTACAATTGCTTTTTCCTCAGTAAGCAGAGCAATTCCTAAATTTAAATAGGCATCTCCATAATTTGGATCTAATTCAATGGCCTTCTTATAAAACCCAATTGCAGCTTCTGTTTTATTTTCGTTTGCATTGACTACTCCTAGATTAAAAAACAACACTGGATTGGTTGGGTCTAAAGCAACAGCCTCAATCATCAATTCTCCAAATTTGTCCATTCTTTTAAGCTGAATATACATCTGAGCTTGGTTTAACAAGAGGTTGATGTCTTTTGGATTTGATTTTCTAGCTTCTTCTAGAGCAGCAATTGCCAATTCTGGTTTCCCCTGATTCACATAAATATACCCTATATTTTTGATAATTTCTGCTTGTTTAGATTCAGAAACCTCATCTTTAGGGGTTGAATATTGACCTGCTTTCACCATTAAATCTCTTTGAGTTTTACTCCCAAAACTTTCTTCTTTACCCGTTTTTTTATTAAGTGCTAAATAGGAAGTAGAAATACCTGTATAGTTGATGTTTTGCAACTCTTTATAATACCCCAATGATGCATCATACTCTTTTGATATAGAAGCACTAAGCGCTGCATTGTATAAAAAAGAGGTGTCTTTCGGACTCAATTGATACGTTAAATAAAAACTATCTGTCGCATTTTTAAAATCCTTAGCATTGTACTGTTCAATTGCTTTTTTAGAAATAAATTGGACCAACTGATTTAACTTAGGTTTTGCTTCTTTGGTATATTTAAGCTTTCCTGTTTGTTTTTCATACTCAAATAAGGCATTGTATGCTTTAGCTGCCTTTTTAATATTTGATTTACCATAAGCAGCCCCTTTTAAATAATAATACTTTGCCTTGTATTTTGGATCCATCGAATCTTCTGAAGATTCTAGCGAAGCAATAGTGGCCTTTGCTTCCTTAAATTGACCTTTTTTTAGCGCTTTTTCAACCGCTTTTAATTCATTTTTTTGAGCAAAAGAAGCGATGGATAGTAAACCTATTGTTGCTACTAATAATTGTTTTTTCATATTCGTAATTATTAATTTTATTCTAATTCTTGATTTTCGTTTGAATCGTTTTCAATTTCCGTATTATTGTCAATTTCCGTGCCATTCTCTAATTGTTCTTCAGCATCCTCAGCTTCTTCTTCGTGAACAACTTTTGCAACGGCAGCAATGCTATCAGTATCTTTAATATTTATGAGACGAACACCTTGTGTTGCGCGTCCCATAACTCGTAAATCTTCGACAGCCATTCTAATCGTTAATCCAGATTTATTAATAATCATTAAATCATTAGAATCATCAACATTTTTGATGGCTACCAAATTACCTGTTTTTTCTGAAATATTTAAGGTCTTAACCCCTTTACCTCCTCTGTTGGTAACTCTGTAATCTTCTAATTTAGAACGCTTTCCGTACCCTTTTTCAGAAACCACCAATATATTACTGTCCATATCATTTACAGCAACCATACCAATGACCTCATCACTTTCATGTTGTAAGGTAATCCCTCTAACTCCGGAAGCTGTTCTACCCATAGGACGTGTTTTAGCTTCTTCGAAACGAATGGATTTACCAGAAGCTAGAGCTAACATTACTTGACTATCACCTGTTGTTAATTTTGCTTCCAACAACTCATCACCCTCTTTAATTGTAATAGCATTAATTCCATTTGTTCTTGGTCTAGAATACTGTTCTAATGAGGTCTTTTTAACTTGACCTTTTTTAGTTGCCATGATGACAAAATGACTATTAATATAGTCTTCGTCTTTTAAATCTTGTGTTACCAAAAATGCTTTTACCTTGTCATCTTGTTCGAT
>JAQWOW010000311.1 GCA_029245665.1 Polaribacter sp.
TTTTTTATGCAAAACAAGTTTCACATTTCCCTTGTATTAATAATTGAGAAACCTCTATTTTTCTGTTAGGTATTTTTGGAAGCGAAACACTAACAGCTAAACAATCTACTTTTCCACAATCTAAACATTGAAAATGAGGGTGAAGATCACGATGTTTATTTGAAGAGCAATCATTACATTTTGCATACCATTTCAATCCATTTTTTCCAAGAAATGAATGCAAAACACCATCATCTTCAAGCTTATCAAGTACACGATAAATAGTTGTTTTATTAAACTTAGAATCCAGACTTTGAATTAATTTTTTTGCAGAAATAGCAGATGAGCTCTTGTTAAACTCATTAAGTAACGCTTCTACCGACTTTGTTTTTCTGATAATTCCCATACATCAAATATAATGCAATCGAGTTGCAATAACAAATAAAACAGTTATATTTGCAACTTAGTTGCATTAAAATTTAAAAATGAAATCACTAACGTTAATTATACAAAACAAATCGGATAATATTGGGGCACTTGCAAGTACATTATGTATGATACACTGTTTTGTTACACCATTTTTTCTTATAATACAAAACGACTCTATAAAACACAGTGAAGCAATGCCTTTTTGGTGGAAATGGATTGATCTTTTCTTCATATGCATCTCTTTATTAGCAGTATATCATTCTGCAAATAAAACATCAAATACTTTGGTAAAAAATACCTTATGGATCAGCTGGATAGCGCTTTTTTTAACAATAATAAATGAGAAAACAGCGCTCATTCATTTGCCTGAGATCATCACTTACATAGTAGCTTCTCTATTGATACTAATTCATCTATACAATCACAAATATTGTCAATGCAACAAAACCAAACCATCTACAAATGAAGGATAAAGAGCAAATTGAAATAATGGGTAATGATCATATATCAACCAATATAGAGACTCCAATGCACTCGAATGCTTTTGATAAATCTGATGATGAAAAAATAAAAAATATATCTCATTATTTTGAAAAGATCATGGAAGAAATCGGTTTGGATTTAACTGATGATAGCTTATCAGGCACCCCTTATCGCGTTGCAAAAATGTATGTAAAGGAGCTCTTTTACGGATTGAATCCAGTGAATAAACCAACACTTTCTACATTTGATAATAAGTATGGTTATAAAAAAATGTTGGTGGAACAAAATATCACTATTGATTCTGCATGTGAGCATCATTTTCTCCCTATAATCGGCCATGCTGATGTAGCATACATTCCAAAAGATAAGGTAATTGGTTTGTCAAAAATTAATCGCTTAGTAGATTATTACGCTCGTCGTCCTCAGGTTCAAGAGCGATTGGTTCTTCAAATATTGAATGATTTACAACGTGTTTTGGGCACAGAAGATGTCATAGTTTCAGTAACTGCAAAACACCTTTGTGTTTCCTCAAGAGGAATAAAAGATCAAAGCAGCTATACTACAACTATAGAATACGGAGGATGTTTTTCTCAAACAGCTATACGAAATGATTTTTTTAAAATTATAAAAAAATAGAACAACTAGAATTACAACTGACTAATTTACCAAATGAATCCATTAAAATTAGGGAGTAAAATTTGTCGTAAAAGATCAAGAAACCTTCACTAATAGACATTCCAATTTAATTTGCTTAGAGAGGTTTAATTTATATTAAAAATATTGTGATTATTTTAATTCATAAAAAACTTTGAAATACAATCGAAGAAAATTTATTTCGTTTTTAGGAAAAGCTGGTCTAGGCGCTGTTATTATGCCTCAATTTTTAATACATTGTGGAAATACAACGACACCAACAAAAAGGTTTACTACAATTACCAAAGAAAGGCTTGAAAAACTAAAAAAACTTGTTTTAGAAGGATTACTTCCTTCTAAAAAAGACGATTTATTAGTAGCCAATGGATTGGATTATCATACGATTATTAAATGGGGTGATAAAATTAGTGATACAGATACCTTTGGTTTTAATAATGATTTTACCTGTTTTATTCCCTTTGATGATACCAATCCGAAAGATGGATTATTATGGGTAAATCACGAATATGTTAATCCACTTTTTGTTTCTGATTTTAATCCTAATAAACATGCAGTACCCTCCAAACATCGAACGATAGAACAAATTGACAAAGAAATGTACAATGTGGGTGGAAGTATTGTTAGAATTAGAGAAGAAAACGGAATTTGGAAAATTGTAAAAAACGATCCATACAACAGGCGTATTACAGCTAAAACTCCAATGAAACTAAACTGGGATACACCTATTAAAGGAAAAACTACGGTAATAGGAACTCATAGTAATTGTTCTGGTGGTATTACACCTTGGAAAACATTTCTTACCTGCGAAGAAAACTATGATAATTTTTTCGGAGAAACTGAATATGATCAAAATAATATAGCAAGTCACAGACCGAGCACGGAGGGTTGGGAAAATTTCTACAAGTATCCACCAGAACATTATGGGTGGGTAGTAGAGGTAAATCCAACAGACGGAACAGCTCAAAAACACATTGCGCTAGGAAGATTTGCTCACGAATGTTGCACTGTATATGAATTAGCAGATAGGCGCGTGGTTGCGTATTCAGGAGACGATAAAAACAATGAACACCTGTATAAATTTATTTCATCTAAACCTTCGTCATTAAAGGAGGGAACCTTATATGTAGCTGATACTATCCAAGGGAAATGGATGGCTTTAGATTGGGAAAATCAACCCATTTTACAGAGTAAATTTAAAGATCAAACCGAGGTACTAATTAGAGCAAGAGAAGCTTCAAAATTATTAGGTGCAACAGCATTAAACCGCCCTGAAGATATTGAGATTGATCCCATTACAGGAAATATATTTGTTTCATTAACAAATAATAAAAGTAAAAATGATTTTCACGGTTCTATTTTAAAAATAGAAGAAACAAATGGAGCTTTTGATGCACTGACTTTTAAAGCTTCAACTTATATTGCTGGTGGAGAAAAAAACGGATTTTCTTGTCCGGATAATTTAGCCTTTGACTTATCAGGAAACCTATGGATAACCTCAGATATCTCTGGAAGTGATATGAATAGAGAAGGTAATCCTTATCTTCCATTTAAAAACAATAGCCTATTTGTGATCCCAAGATATGGAGAAGATTCAGGAAAAGTAATTCGAGTCGCTTCAGCTCCCAAAGATGCTGAACTCACTGGACCTTGGTTCTCTCCGGACGGAAAAACATTGTTTTTGAGTGTACAGCATCCCGGTGAGCAAACACAAGACAAAAATAATCCTACAAGTACATGGCCTTTTGACAATGAGGGTATCCCCAAACCTGCGGTTGTTGCAATTACTGGAGATTTAATCGAAAAAATGAACAAACTAAATCAAATTGAAGCATAATTTTTACCTGTTAAAATAAAATGAAAAAACTACCTGTAACTGTATTGAGTGGCTTTTTAGGAGCTGGAAAAACTACATTATTAAATCATATTTTACATAATAAAGAAGGCTTAAAAGTAGCTGTAATTGTAAATGATATGAGCGAAGTAAATATTGATGCTCAATTTATTGAAAATGAAAATACGCTCTCAAGAACCGAGGAGAAATTGGTAGAAATGTCTAATGGTTGTATTTGTTGTACCCTTCGTGAAGATTTGATGATAGAGGTAGAAAAGTTGGCTTCTCAAAATAAATTTGATTATTTGTTAATTGAAAGTACAGGAATCAGTGAGCCAATTCCTGTGGCACAGACTTTTACTTTTGAAAGTGAAGATGGCAAGATAGATTTGAGTCGATTTAGTTATGTAGATACGATGGTAACTGTTGTTGACGCCTTTAACTTCTTAAAAGATTTCTCTAGTTCCGATTATTTAACAACTAGGGAACTTACCAATATAGAAGGCGATAATAGAACCATAGTAAATTTATTAACAGATCAGATTGAATTTGCCAATGTAATCATCATCAATAAAATAGATTTAGTTTCTGAAGATCAATTGGAAGAGCTTCGCGCTATTATTCATAAGCTAAACCCTGAAGCAAGTATTATTATAACAGAAAAATCTAAGGTTGTTTTAGAAAGTGTTTTAAACACTGGTTTGTTTGATTATGAAAAAGCCGAAGCTTCAGCTGGATGGCTCAAAGAATTAGAAAATGAACATGTACCTGAAACCGAAGAATATGGAATAGGTTCCTTTGTTTTTAGAAGCAAAAAACCATTTCATCCAGAACGTTTTTTAAACTATTTGAATGAACGTTTTCCACAAAACATTATTAGAAGTAAAGGTCTATTCTGGCTAGCCTCACGATCTAATCAGGCATTGTTGTGGAGTTCTGCTGGTGGCTCTTGTAAAGC
>JAQWOW010000001.1 GCA_029245665.1 Polaribacter sp.
GCTGTCGAGAGAAGTAGAAACACCAAAACATTAAACACACAACAAACTGTTCAGTTTTCTGTAAATCATCCTAGAATTATAATTAACAATCCCGGTCAAGAAATACATGTTGTTGTTTTAAAAAACAACAATTGGAACGAAAAAATAAGCAATTTACAGCCTACCTTTTTCAAACCGAATCAATTGTTATATACTTATACAAATAAAACCAATTTTTGGGGTGGAAATGAATATTTAAACTTTGACAGTAAAATCATCAGAAACAGTAGTTTAAATATTGTAAAGGTTCTAAAAAAGGACCTCTTTCATCACTATCTATATCCTTTTAAATTTTCTCCTTTTCAAAAATATAGTTACAGTCCAGATATCAATGGCCAATTTGTTATTAGAACTCTTGAAGCCAAGGATTCTAAAACAGAAGCAGATTATGCTATGATGCATTTTTCAGTCTCAGTTGAAAAACCATTTACAAACAAAGAACTTTATATTTACGGTGCATTTAATGATTTTAAAACTATGGATGAAAACAAAATGTATTATGATGCTGAAGCCAAAACTTACCGAGGAAAAATTTTATTTAAACAAGGTTTCTACAACTATACTTTTGCTACTTTAGAGTCTAACGGTAGCATCAACAGCAATGTAATAAATGGCTCTTTCTATGAAACAGAAAACGAATACACGGTAATTGTATATTACAAGCCGTTTGGGAGTTTTTATGAGCGAGTAATTGGTGTTGGAACAGGCTTCTTTAATCAAAATAGATAAACACTTCTTCAGACTTTTATAGTAAGCTAAAACATTAAGGTCTAAAATGATCTTAAAACATTTGTAATTTTTAAACAAAAAAACTATTTTTACTTATAATGATAAATCAGGTAACTAAAGGTATAAAAATATCAGTCGACACAAAATACAAGGGTATACATCATAGGAACTCGAAACTTTACCATGTATTTTCCTACATAATTCGCATTGAAAATACTTCTTCAGATACTGTAAAACTCACCGATCGTTTTTGGAAGATATATGACACACTAAATACTACAGAAATTGTAACTGGAAAAGGAGTTATTGGACAAACACCTGTTTTAAAACCAAATGACACATATACCTACAGTTCTGGTTGCTTTTTAGAATCTAATATAGGAGCAATGAAAGGGTTTTACACGATGATAAATCTAGAAACTTTTGAACAATTTAAAGTAATAGTCCCAACTTTTCAACTTTCAACACCCCTAGTATCAAACTAAAAAAAGAGAAATCGTATTCAAAGTGACAAATGAGGGGAAAAAATAATTCTCTTTGAACAATTTTATGAATAGAAAATTATGACTTCCAGCAAAAAAGAGGTTTTTTATTTATAGCTATTTTTTCAACTTATTTACGATAAACTATATTCTTAGGTCTTATTATTGAATTTCCCATAAAAAAAGACCTCAAAAATGAACTAAATTTATTGAAACAAAAATTGTAACTTTGAAAATCGAAACAAATCGATAAAAAAAACAAAAAGGACATAATATGGCAAGAGGATTTTTTAACGTTCCAAAAGCA
>JAQWOW010000007.1 GCA_029245665.1 Polaribacter sp.
TTTCCAAATATCTGGTCTATATATGTCTTTGATTGTATTTGCATACCATGCTGCTGGTTTTGCATCTGGAATTTGACCCCATCTTCTCATTTGAGTTAAAAACCAAATACCATCAGAATAAAAAGGAAATGTAGCATTGTACTTGTAGAATACATTGAAATCTGGCATTTCACGTTTGTCTCCTTTTTCAAACTCAAAAGTTCCAGTCATAGAATTTGCTAAAACTGCTTCTGGCGCACCAACATATTGTGACATTGATAAGATTTTTACAGCTTCTTTTCTGTTTTCAGGTTTGTCTAACCATTTACCAGCTCTAATTAAAGCTTTGGTTACTGCTATCGCTGTATTTGGATTTTCGTCTATAAATTTCTGTGTCATAACAAAAACTTTCTCTGGGTTGTTTTTCCAGATATCATAGTTTGTTACTACAGGAACACCAATTCCTTTAAATACCGCTTGCTGATTCCAAGGTTCACCAACACAATAACCATAAATAGTTCCTGCTTCCAATGTTGCTGGCATCTGTGGCGGTGGTGTTACAGATAATAAAACTTCGGCATCAATTTGTCCTTGTACGTTTTCTTTGGTATACATTCCTGGGTGAATTCCTGCTGCAGCTAGCCAATATCTAATTTCGTAATTGTGAGTTGATACAGGAAAAACCATTCCCATTTTAAATGCTTTACCAGCATTTTTATATTCAGTAATTACAGGTTTCAAAGCATCTGCTTTTATTGGATGAACCGGTTTCCCACTCCCGTCTTTTGGCACATTTGGTTTCATTTTAGACCAAACATCGTTAGAAACTGTTATCCCATTTCCATTTAAATCCATAGAAAAAGGAGTTACTAATTTTGCTTGACGTCCAAAACCTGCACCAGCAGCAATTGGTTGACCTGCTAACATGTGTGATCCATCTAATTGACCATCAATAACTCGGTCTAATACATTTTTCCAGTTAGATTGTGCTTCAACAGAAACAAATAATCCCTCATCTTCGAAAAATCCTTTTTCTTTGGCAATTGCCAAAGGAGCCATGTCTGTTAATTTGATAAACCCAAATTTTAATTGAGGTTTTTCAATGTCTAATTGTTTCGTTTTTGAAGTTTTTACAGCTTCAGTTTTTGTTTCTTTTTTAGTTTCTTTACCACCACAAGCAAATAATAATATTGCTGCCGGTAAAATGTAAGTTGATTTTTTAAATAGAGATTTCATTTTTTTGTAAGTTTTATTAATCTACGTATTAATACTTATTTTTTGACAAATATATACCTAGATAGTATTCTAAATAATGATATCACACAGATAAAAACCTCTTTTTAAACCATGTTGAAAGCTATGATAAACCATAATTTTTAAATATATAATTGATTACGAAGTAATTACAGAAAAAACAGCATACTTATATTTTGTACGTAGTTGTTGTTTTGAGAACTTTTATACTTAAAAAGACCTTTCAAGTTTTAATATTGAAAGGTCTTTTAAAAATTTAGTTTAGATTCTTTATTTCAGGATAATGACGAGTATGGAACTATTTTAAGTGTCTAAAAAGTAGTTGTGTTCACTAATTTCGTTCTTTAAGTTTTGCACATTATTGATGCCTATTTTTTTTCCTTTTGCAGTGATTAGTCCTTCCTTTTTTAAAGTTGAAAAAATTCGGATAACTTGTTCTTCAGTAGTTCCTGCATAATCTGCGTATTCTTTTCTGCTTAAAGGCAGATTTAGAAATCCTCTCAAATTACCAAACTTTCTGTAAATATATAACAAGGTATCAATTACACGCTCACGAACCGTCATTTGAGAAATAGATTTTACTTTGTTTTCGCTTCTGTTGAGTTCGTTTGCATAGAACAACATCATATCATAAGTAATACTTGGATTCTCTAACAGTATTTTTTGTAAGTATTCTTTCGAAAAATAATACAACTCTGTGTCTTGTAAAGCTATTGCTCCAATAGAATAGTATTCTTGAGTTCCAAAACCACGATGACCAATAATTTCACAATCCTTAGCAAAACGTACAATTTGTTCTCGTCCGTTAATTCCAGTTCTAAAAACTTTTACGGTTCCTTTTTTGATAAAAAACAATCCATTTACAGGTGCACCTTCAATAATAAATTGTTGACCTTTTTTGCATTTTAAAACTGTATTCTGATCAGTATCATTGTTTAAAAGAACATCAGAATATTTGCGAACTAAACAGTTTTCACCTTCACACAGGTTACAAGCATCAATTTGATTTCTCAAATCTTTTGAACGGTTCGTATATGGATGAATTGTTGACATTTTTTACACTTTTTTTAGCAGCATCACTTTTTTAAAACTTGTTTTTGGTGCCTCGCAAAGGGAACATTTATAGTTTTTCGGAAGGTTCTCAAAACGAGTGTTCTGAGGGATATTCTGAGTAATATCTCCATAAGCTTCATTATAAACTGTGAAACAGTCTTGACATTGATACACCTTTAATTCTCTAGTTTCTTTTTGAACTTCTGTAGTAGCAATTTCTTCTTTTTCACTTCCTAATTGATCAAAATACAACTGACTTAATTCCATCAACAAACCAGGTAGTTCAACTTTATCTACATCTTGTACATGCATAATATATTCTCTAGAGTTTGGGTCGAAATCTTTTGCATACAACAAGTTATAGGTATCTCTTGTTTGAAAGTTTCCAATCTTTTCTGGTTGTTTGTTTTTTTGAACAACCAGAGAAGTAAAGTAATAAGAGGTTTTACTGTAATCTGTAATTCCAAAAGTCAAGCCATAAGTACTGATATCATTCTGATCGAAATTGGCAACTAAGTATTTCTTTAAGTTTAAAGCATTCTCATTCGCCACTGGTAAATGCCAGTTCAATTCTAACATTGAGTGACGTACATTGATCCCTCTTTTCCCTAAAAACTTTTCCCAAACTAATTTAGATTCTCTTGGAATTCCTTTTACCACAAAAGATTTCCAAGGTGTGATCGATATTTTACCAATCTTATTTTCCGAACATAATTCACACATTTCCTTTAAAAATGAAATGTCGTATTTGTTATTTCTCCAATACAAGCCCAACCAGTATTTGTCCATTCCAATTTTATTCATCCCCTCAAAATAAGGAAAAGGATAAAAAGGAACTTCTAATGGTTTGTCCACTGTTCTATTATTGGTATCTACAGCATCACTTACTAATTCGAAAATAGTTTCGATATCTTCTGGTTCTTCCTGAAGGATATTTTCTATGGCTTTTTCAATTTTATCTAAATCCCAGCTGTAAATTAATGCAGGATACATTTCTATTTTTTCCCATTCTGGAAGTCTTATGTATAAATACCAGTAATCTTCGTGAGCTGAGGCAATAAAATTGATATGCCCTGTAAACAGAGGTACTAAACGTTGTTTTGGGTCTGTAAGGTTTATTTTTAAAGTTGATTTGGATTTGAATTGCTCTAACAAATACAAGTATCTATCTCCCGTTAACCAAGAAGTGCTTGGAAAAATATCTGCACAAACGTAAGAAGACACAATATTTTCTATACCCGTTTCATCAGAACCAACAATGGTTAGTTTGTCAAATTTAGATAAATCTTCTTTTTTTGTTTTTTTGGGCAATAAGATATCTTGTCTTGAGCCAAAAGAAATGGTGTCTAGGCCTAAACTTTCTATAGATTCACAGATGTATTTCAATTCTCCAGGAGATAAAACTCCTCCTTTTACAATAACTCTATTTAACTGATAACTCATGCTCCTACTTTTGCGTTATTCAAAATTTCTCTTACCTCAGTCTTACAACTTCCACAACCTAAACCTGCACCTGTTTTATTACACAATTCTGTAAAATTGGTGCATCCTCCAGCAATTGCTTCTTCAATATTTCCAGAACCAACTTGACTGCAAGAACAAACTAATTCTCCTAACATTGGCGTATCATTTGATGCGCCCCTTAACAACGTATCTCGTTTATCAGACATTTCGATTTTGCTTTCAATCATTGTTTTGAATTCAGCAAACTCATTTTTATCGCCCATTAAAACGGCACCAATTAAAAGATCGTCTTTGACAATACATTTTTTATAATAACGTTTGGAAATATCTGTAAAAATGATTTCCTCATAGCTGTTATCATTCTCAGGGACCTGAATTTCTCCAATACTACAAAGGTTTAGATCGTTAAATTTTAGAATATTCATCAACACAGAACCTTTGTAAGATTCGCTGATGTCTCCAGCAATAAAATTTGCTAAAATACCTGCTTGTTCCTCTGCTGCAGAGGTAATTCCGAATAGCTGATTGTTAAATTCGGCAATTTCTCCAATGGCAAAAATATCTGGATGAGAAGATTGTAAATGTTGATTTACTTTTACTCCTCGTCCACAAATCACTCCGTTATTTTTTGCAATTTCAATATTTGGTCTTGTACCAATTGCATAAACAATTGCATTTGCTGTGATGTATTTTCCAGACTTTAAATTGATAGTTAATTCTCCTGTATCTTCGTCATCAAAAACAGTACTTACTTCGTTGTCAAAATAAATCTGAATACCTCTTTCTTGTACATCCAAAGCCAATAATTTGCTTGAAATTTTATCCAATTGACGCTCCATTAATCTAGATGCTCTTTGCACAATTGTAATCTTTACGTTTTTGTGCTTCATTGCTGCAGCCAACTCTAGTCCCAACAAACCACCCCCAACAATAACTACGTGTTGCTCTTCTGGAGGCAAACCAGTATCGTCTAGATATTTTTTAAATTCATCTGCATCACTTTTATTACGCATTGTAAAACGACCAGGTAAATTGATTTGCACATCTCTTGGAATAAAAGCGCTGCTTCCTGTAGCTAAAATTAACCTATCAAAATTGTGGGTTTCACCATTAGAATCTATTACTTTCTTCTGTTCTTTATCGATTTTATCGATAATTGTTTTTGGGTGAATTTGAATTTTAAGATTCCCTAATTCAGCGTTTTTAATTTTTAATAATTGTTCCCAAGAAAGCTCTTCTGTAATATATTCTGGTAATAAAACTCTATTGTAAAACAAGTTCGATTCTTTTGAAAAAACATGAATTTCATCTACTTGATTGTAATCTCTATAGTTCTGTAAAAAGCGGAATGCTGCTGCTCCTGCTCCTACAATTATTATTTTTTCTTTTGGTTTTTTATATTTAGAAACCGAGACTGAAGTAAACTTAAAGTCTGGTTCTTTAGAAACTGGATCTACGTGTGTATTTGTTAAATTATTGGCTCTATTTAAATTACTTTTAAGTACTTTACCCCAATGCATAGGTAAGAAAACTACGCCTTCTTTAATGGCATCTGTAATTTTTGCCCGCACCCTAACAATTCCGTTTGCACTTTTTATTTCGGTAATATCTCCGTCTTTAATACCATTTAAATACGCATCTACGGGATTGATTTCTAACACAGGTTTTGGATAGTGTGTTTTTAATCTTGACACTTTCCCTGTCTTTGTCATTGTGTGCCACTGATCTCTTATGCGACCTGTGGTTAAAATCAAAGGAAATTCATTGTTAGTTTTTACGGAAGTATTTTCTAGGGTTGATGGAACATTAAAAATCGCTTTTTGAGATGGTGTATAGAATTTTTTATCTTCAAAAAGGCGAGCTGTGCCAGAATGGCGATATTCGTTAACGGGCCATTGGAAAGTACCTTCGTTTTTTAATCGATCATAATTTAGGAATGAAACATCAATATTTGTGCCTTTGGTCATTGATGCATATTCATCATAAATTTCTTCTGCACTGTTGTAATTGAATCCTCTAAAGCCCATTCTTTGTGCAAAATCGCAGAAAATTTCTACATCTGGTCTTGCTTCTCCCGGCGCTTCAATCTCTTTTGGTAAATAGGATATTCTACGTTCGGAATTGGTCATAGTTCCTTCTTTCTCTAACCAGCCAGCAGCTGGCAAAACCAAATCTGCATATTTTACAGTATCTGATTTATGAGAAATTTCTTGAACCACAACAAACTTAGAATTTGCCATCGCTTTTTCTACCAGATGCGAATTTGGCAAACTCACTAGTGGATTTGTACAGGCAATCCAAACTGCTTTTAGTTTTCCACTTTTTAAAGCATCAAACATTTCTGTAGCTGTCAATCCTGGTTTTGGAGATATTTTGTCAACCCCCCAAAACTGCGCTACTTCTCTTCTGTGCTCTTCGTTCATCAAATCTTTGTGAACTGCTAATAAATTTGCCATTCCACCAACTTCACGACCCCCCATTGCATTGGGTTGTCCTGTTAAAGAAAAAGGTCCTGAACCAGGTTTGCCCACTTGACCTGTAATTAATGATAAATTTAAAAGTGATACATTTTTATCTGTACCTACCACACTTTGATTTAAACCCATTGCCCACATACTGATAAAGCCTTTTGAAAGCCCAATCATTTCTGCTGCTTTTTCAATATCGTCTTGTGAAACACCTGTAATTTTTGAAGCCTTTTTAAGATTTGTTCCTAGAATAACT
>JAQWOW010000237.1 GCA_029245665.1 Polaribacter sp.
TTCTGGCATTGAGCCAATTTTAGAAAAACGATTTGCAATTGTATTCAATCTAGAAACATCATTTTCTATTTCTTCAACATATTTATCTTCTATTTTTTCCATTTTTAAAATGGCAATCCATCCCAAAAGAGAAGACAAGGGTGTGCCAATCTGATGGGCTGTTTCCTTTGCCATTCCTGTCCAAAGCTTATTGGTTTCAGCAACTTTATTAGCGTTATAAAACATATATATAACACTTAAAAATAGCAATAAAATGAAAATTAAAGCGACTGGGTAATACGTTAGTTTGTTTAATAGGTCTGAATTCCGATAATAAATAAACTGTATGTTTTTTCCATTGTAACTGACTTTAATTGGCTCATTTTCTGACTTCATTTTTGCCAATTGATTTGCCAAATATTTTGGATTTAAAGATTTTAAAGAATCCAGATTTTGAAAATATTCTATGGTTCCTTTCTCATTTACCAAAATCATCGGAATATTACTATTGCTCTCAATTACTTTTAGGGGTAAGTCTACATTTGCATTTAAATCTATATTGGTGGCAATATCTTTTTGGGCAGTTGCTAAAATTTCCATTTTAATACGTTCTTCCTGTTTAAATTTTTGAAAGAATGTATAAGTGTTCCATAATATTAGTGAAACAATAATTAAAGATATTAAAATCGCTGTGCGTCTAAATAAAATATTGTTTGTTAAAAAATTCATCAAAACAAATATAAAGGTTTCAACGATATAACTCATTTAAAGATTTGATAGTATATTTACGTATCAAATATTTTATGTATGCTTTCTATTCATCCAAAAGACATTTCTACAAAAAGACTGCATGGTTATTTACTAGGAGCCATTGCACCAAGGCCAATAGCTTTTGCTAGTACCATTGACGAAGAAGGAAATCCTAATTTGTCTCCTTTTAGCTTTTTTAATGTTTTTGGTGCAAATCCACCATTATTGATTTTTTCTCCAGCAAGAAGGGTCAAGAACAACACTACAAAGCATACCTTAGACAATGCATTGGCAACCAAAGAAGTTGTTATAAATGTGGTAAATCATGCGATAGTTCAACAAATGTCTTTGAGTAGTTCAGAGTATCCTGAAGGAGTCAATGAATTTGTTAAAGCTGGATTTACAATGTTGCCATCGGATGAAATAAAACCATTTAGAGTTGCAGAATCTCCTGTGCAATTTGAGTGTAAAGTAAAAGAGGTTATTTTTACCGGAACGAAAGGTGGAGCAGGGAACTTAATTATATGTGAAGTGGTAAAAATGCATGTATCTGAACAAGTATTGGCTGATGACGGAAGTATTGATCAACATAAAATTGATTTGGTTGCAAGAGCCGGAGGAAGTTATTATACAAGAGCAAGAGATGGTTTTTTCGAAATCCCAAAACCTATTACTACCCTAGGAATTGGTGTTGATTTAATTCCAGCTGTCATTAGAAATAGTACAATTTTAACAGGAAATAATTTAGGAATGTTAGGGAATATAGCACAATTACCAACTCAAGATACTGTTAATAACTTTGGGAAAGAACACCCGGAGTTTATTGGATTAGAAACCACAAAAAAACATACATTTGCTCAAGAGTATTTAAAAAAGAATGATGTAGAAAGTGCTTGGAAAGTACTTTTATTAAATTAGAAATTATGGAAGTTATAGGTAAAATAAAAATTATTGGAGACGTTCAAACTTTTGGCGCTAACGGATTTCAAAAAAGAGAATTAGTAGTCACAACAGACGATCAATATCCACAAATGATCATGATAGAATTTGTGCAAGACAAATGCGATTTGTTAAACAACTATTCTGTTGGACAAGATGTAAAAGTATCTATCAACTTGAGAGGTAGAGAATGGATCAATCCACAAGGCGAAGCTAAATACTTTAATTCTATCCAAGGATGGAGAATAGAAAATTTATCTCAAGCAGCTTCATCAGCTAGTAATTTGCCTCCTGTAGATCAGTTTCAGCCAGCATCTAAGGTTTCAGATGAAGAACCAGATGACCTGCCATTCTAAAAAAGTAAAGTTTAACATCTAAAAAAAAGAGTGCAAATTTAATTTGCACTCTTTTTTTTAGATGTATTTTGAGAATTTAACTTTTTTTCTCTCCCTTTTTTGGCATTGGCCCACGAAGATGAATAACCAAACCATTTAAAAAATTACGTAAAATTTGATCTCCGCATTCAACATACTTTGGATGCTCTTCATTTCTAAATAAAGCTCCTAATTCTCCTTTGCTTACTTTAAAGTCTACCAAAGCACAAATGTTTACAATATCAGTATCGCGTAATTTATGAGCGACACGTAGTTTTTTTAAAATGTCATTATTTGTTAATCCCATAGAGTAAATATAATTATTTTTTAGTCTACAACTTGAAAAATTGCCAATGCATAAAGCGCAAATCTAACAAAACGAAATAACCCAAATAAAATTACATTTTTAAATGGATATTTAATCATTCCAGCAGCCATACAAGAAATTGAAAAAGGCACAGGTAACAGAGCTCCTACTAAAATTAAAAAACCTCCCCATTTTTTTGAATTTTTTAGATGTTTCGCCATTTTTACTTCTAAATAGGTCTTAATAGATTTTATCTTTAGAGATTTTTCACCTATGAAATAAGATAATAACCCTCCAAAATAAGACAGTGCAGCAAGTATCGTTAAATTTAAAACGGGTTCTGAAGTTTTTTTAGTCCAAGCAATAAATATTTCTGGCGGAACCAGTCCAAATAATGTTTCTGAGGTAAAGAAAAATGAAAAAATACCTAGTTTGGAAAAGACTTCTGTAATAGATGTTAAAACCTCATTAATATTAAAAAGGTATCTGTCCACAAAAAAAAGAAGAATTACCACAGATAAAATAGGAATAAATGCTTTTTTTAGGCTTTCCCAAATAAACATATAAAAACCAGTTCTTGAATAGTAGCTATGCATTAATTTAGCAATCTCTTTCTTCGTTTTTATTCTTTTTCTCTTCGGCATTCTGTTTTTTTTAACTTTTCTAAAGTATTTTACAAAAATAATAACTTAATTTATATAAAATGTACTATTCATTTAGATTCATATATTTTTTTGATTTTATTACTTTAGCAGCAAAGTAAATAAAATGATTTGGCTTAAAGATAAAATTGAATTCCCTTCTTATGAGTCTTCAACAGATGAGGGTATTATTGCCTTGGGAGGCGATTTGACAGAAGAACGGTTATTGCATGCATATAAGAATGGAATTTTTCCATGGTACTCTGAAGGAGAACCTATCGTTTGGTATTGTCCTCATAAAAGAATGGTTTTATTTCCAGATGATCTAAAAGTATCAAAATCGATGCAAAAAATCAGAAAGAAAAATAAATTTAGAATAACTGAAAACGAGGCTTTTAAAGAAGTGATCTATAATTGTAAAAATATTGACAGAAATGATGGTTTTGGAACTTGGATTACCGGAGAGATGGAGCAAGCCTATATTAATTTACACCAAAAAGGAGTTGCAAAATCGATTGAAATTTGGTTAGAAAACGAATTGGTTGGTGGCTTATATGGTGTAGAAATAAATAATATATTTTGCGGAGAAAGCATGTTTAGTAAAGTTTCGAATGCTTCAAAATTAGCATTTATACATTTAGCCAAAAACAAAGAGTACACATTAATAGATTGTCAAATTTACAATGAACATCT
>JAQWOW010000012.1 GCA_029245665.1 Polaribacter sp.
CGTTCTAAAGTAGATCAAGTTATTGAGGTGAGTGAAGAAGAGGCCAGAAACATGACGCAAAGATTAGCTTCAGAAGAAGGTATTTTTGCGGGTATGAGTAGTGGTGGATCTGTTGTAACCGCATTAAAAGTAGCAGAAAAAATAGAGAAAGGTGTTGTTGTTGCCATTATTTGCGACAGAGGAGATCGGTATTTATCCTCAACGCTTTTTGAAAAAGAATAGATTTTTAAAATAGTATTCTATAAATAAAAAAATAATCCTTTTATTTGTAGCCCCGTTCATACACTTATTGATTACGTTATCACGAAAGGCAGAGGGATTAGACCCAATGAAGCCTTGGCAACCTCCCATTTATGAGAAAGGTGCTACATTCTACAAGTTTTTACTTGACAGATAACAGCGAAAAAAACACCTTTCCTGATGACAAAATTGATATAAATATCAAAAGATGTCAAAAATAACTGAAGTAATAAAAAATAGAATCCTTGTGCTTGACGGCGCAATGGGAACCATGTTGCAAGCGTATAAATTTTCTGAAGAAGATTTTAGAGGCGAACGATTTAAAGAATATCCAATTCCATTACAAGGAAACAACGATTTGTTGTCTATTACCCAACCCGAAGCGATTAAAACCATTCATGCTAGCTATTTTGAAGCAGGTGCAGACATTATAGAAACCAATACGTTTTCTGGTACTACCATTGCCATGGCAGATTATCAAATGGAAGATTTGGTGTATGAATTAAACTACCAATCTGCAAAGATCGCCAAAGAAGTTGCCGAAGAATATACGGCAAGAGAACCCAATAAACCCCGTTTTGTGGCGGGTGCAATCGGACCTACCAATAGAACAGCGAGTATGTCTCCAGACGTAAATGACCCAGGTTACAGAGCAATTACTTTTGACGAATTAAGAATTGCTTACAAACAACAAGTAGAAGCCTTGATAGATGGAGGTGTAGACATTTTGCTAGTAGAAACAGTATTTGATACTTTAAATGCAAAAGCGGCATTATTTGCTATTGAAGAGGTGAAAGAGGAACGAAATATTGAGATTCCTACAATGCTTTCTGGCACTATTACAGATGCTTCAGGGAGAACTTTGTCTGGTCAAACTGCTGAAGCATTTTTAATTTCTGTTTCTCATATTCCATTACTATCTGTTGGCTTTAATTGTGCTCTAGGAGCTAATTTATTACAACCTCATTTAGAATCCATTTCTAATAAGACAGATTTTGCTGTTTCTGCACATCCCAATGCAGGATTACCAAATGCCTTTGGAGAATATGACGAGACCCCTGAAGAAATGGGAGCACAAATTGAGGAATATTTAAAAAAGAATTTGATAAATATTATTGGAGGGTGTTGTGGAACAAATCCAGAACACATTCGTGTTATTGCAAATTTAGCAGCAAAATACAAACCAAGAGTGTATCCTGAACTAATTTCAGAATCTGATTAGTAGAAAAAGCGAACATGAAGATACAACAAACAAAATATATGAGATTGTCTGGTTTAGAACCCTTGGTTTTGAATGAAAATAGCAATTTTATAAATGTAGGGGAAAGAACCAATGTAGCTGGGTCTCGGAAGTTTTTACGACTCATTAAAGAAGAAAAATTTGATGAAGCGCTAGACATTGCTCGTCATCAAGTAGATGGTGGAGCCCAAATTGTTGACGTTAATATGGATGACGGTTTGATTGATGGAAAAGAAGCGATGGTGCGTTTCCTGAATTTGATTGCTGCTGAACCCGATATTTGTAGAGTTCCCTTGATGATTGATAGCTCAAAATGGGAGATCATTGAAGCAGGCTTGCAGGTGGTACAAGGGAAGTGTATTGTCAATTCAATTTCGTTAAAAGAAGGAGAAGAAAAATTTATTTGGGAAGCAACACAAATAAAACGCTATGGAGCTGCCGTGATTGTCATGGCTTTTGATGAAGTTGGACAAGCTGATAACTATGAACGTAGAATTGAAATTGCGAAGAGGTCTTATGCTATTTTGGTGAACAAAGTAGGGTTTCCATCAGAGGATATTATTTTCGATTTAAATATTTTTCCGGTAGCCACAGGAATGGACGAACACAGAAGAAATGCAATCGATTTTATAGAGGCAACACGCTGGGTTCGTGAAAACTTGGAAAATGTTTCTGTAAGTGGGGGTGTAAGTAATGTGTCTTTTTCTTTTAGGGGGAATAATGGTGTTCGTGAAGCCATGCACTCTGTTTTCTTGTATTATGCCATTCAAGCAGGGATGAATATGGGAATTGTAAATCCTGCTTTGTTGGAGGTGTATGACGACATTCCGAAAGATTTATTGGAGTATGTAGAGGATGTTATTTTAGATAGAAGAGCAGATGCTACCGAACGTTTATTGGATTTTGCTGAAACGGTAAAAGGGTCAAAAAAAGAAAAAACAGTTGATTTATCTTGGAGAGAACACTCATTACAGGAAAGAATTACACACGCTCTAGTGAAAGGAATTGATGCTTTTATTATTGAAGATGTAGAAGCTGCAAGGCAATTAGCAGAAAAACCCATTGAAGTAATAGAAGGGAATTTAATGATTGGAATGAATGTGGTGGGAGATTTGTTTGGAGCAGGAAAAATGTTTTTGCCACAGGTAGTGAAATCTGCCCGGGTAATGAAAAAAGCTGTTGGGTATTTAAATCCGTTTATTGAAGCCGAAAAAGGGGAAGAACAACAAGCCTTGGGTAAAATTTTAATGGCCACTGTAAAAGGGGATGTTCATGATATTGGTAAAAATATTGTGAGTGTTGTTTTGGGGTGTAACAACTATGAAATTGTAGATTTAGGAGTGATGGTTCCTCCGGAAAAAATAATTGAAGCTGCAAAAAGAGAAGGTGTAGATGCCATAGGTTTGAGTGGGTTAATTACTCCTTCTTTGGATGAAATGGTCTATTTAGCGAAAGAAATGGAGCGTCAAAATTTTGATTTACCTCTGTTAATAGGAGGGGCAACCACCTCAAAAGCACATACTGCAGTTAAGATAGATACACAATATAAAAACGCAGTAGTTCATGTTAATGATGCTTCTAGAGCAGTGACAGTAGTGGGCGATTTATTGAACAAGAAAACATCCAAAGAGTACGTCGTTAAATTGAAAAAAGAGTACGATGAATTTCGAACCAAGTTTCTAAAACGAGGCAAAGAAAAATCCTATATTTCTATCACAGAAGCCCGCAAGAGAAAATATAAAATTGATTGGGATATTTCAGAAATAGTGAAACCAAAAGAGCTAGGAATTCAGACCTTGGAGCAACTAAGTTTAAAAGAATTGGTTCCATTCATAGATTGGAGTCCTTTTTTTAGGAGCTGGGATTTGCATGGAAAATTTCCCGCTATTTTAACGGATGAAGTGGTTGGCGAGCAAGCTTCTATACTTTATAAAGAAGCACAGGAAATGATTGAAGAAATCATTGTAAAAAAGCAGTTAAAACCAAAAGCAATTTTTGGGTTGTTTGAGGCAAATACGATCAATGAAGATGATATTGAAGTTTTATTGAAGCCAAATAGAAGTAAAAATGTCATTTCGAGTGAAGTCGAGAAATCTCAAAATAATAAAATAATATTCAGAACCTTGCGTCAGCAATTAAAAAAACGAGAAGGCATACCAAACCTTGCATTGTCAGATTTTATTGCTCCAAAATCATCCAATAAAACAGATTATATGGGTGCATTTTGTGTCGCTATTTTTGGCGCACAAGAATTAGCAGACGGTTATAGAGCAAAAGAAGACGATTATAATGGAATCATGGCCCAAGCAATTGCAGACAGATTTGCAGAAGCCTTTGCAGAATATTTACACAAACAAATTAGAACGAAACATTGGGGCTATGCTTCTAGTGAGGCATTATCCAATGACGAGTTAATAAAGGAAAGTTACAAAGGAATTCGTCCTGCACCCGGGTATCCTGCGTGTCCCGATCATTTAGAGAAAGAAACAATTTGGAAGTTGTTAGCTGTTGAAGAGCAACTCGGGGTTCAATTAACTGAAAGTTTAGCCATGTGGCCCGCAGCAGCAGTATCAGGATATTATTTTGCCAACAAAGAAGCCAAATATTTTGGTTTGGGAAAAATTACAGACGATCAAGTGACAGACTATTCAATTAGAAAGGGAATAACAAAAGAGACCGCAAGAAAGTGGTTGCATCCCACTTTAGCAGAAGAGTAAGCCAGCGTTAGCGATTGCAATGGCATCCTTTTTAGAGGAACGATAAAAAGATAAAATGAAAAGCGCGACCTGAAAGGAAACGCCCCAATGAAAGCCTTACTAAGAAAGGGAAAAAAATCAAACTAACAGACATGAAAATTACAGACCACATAAAAAAAGCCAACGGAAAAACCTTGTTTTCTTTTGAAGTGATTCCGCCCAAAAAAGGAAATAATATTGAAGAGTTGTATGCCAATATAGATCCGTTAATGGAGTTTAAGCCGCCATTTATAGACGTTACTACTTCTAGAGAAGAGTTTGTTTATATAGACAAAGGCAACGGTTTGTTGGCTAGAAAAATAACAAGAATGCGTCCTGGAACAGTTGGTATTTGTGCTGCCATTAAGCATAAATACGATGTAGATACGGTGCCGCATGTTTTGTGTGGAGGTTTTACAAAAGAGGAAACGGAGTATGTTTTGGTAGATTGCCAGTATTTAGGAATAGACAATGTAATGGCTTTGAGAGGCGATGCCATGAGTCATCAAAAGTATTTTGAACCCAACAAAGAAGGCAATCAGTATGCTGTAGATTTGGTGGCGCAAATTCAGGATTTAAATAGCGGAAAATACTTGCATGAGGTTTTAGAGGCATCGAACAAATCTAATTTTTGTATAGGTGTTGCGGGGTATCCAGAGAAGCATTTAGAATCTCCCTCATTGCAATCAGATTTAAAACGTTTGAAAGAAAAAGTAGCTGCTGGGGCTGATTATGTGGTGACTCAAATGTTTTTTGACAATCAGAAGTATTTTCAGTTTGTAGCCGCCGCAAGAAAAGCAGGAATTCAAGTGCCAATTATACCCGGAATTAAGCCAATTGCCGTAAAACGCCATTTGCAATTGCTCCCTCAGGTTTTTAAAATTGACCTGCCAGAAGCCTTAATTACAACCATAGAAAGCTGCAAAACAAACAAAGACGTTCGAGCGGTAGGCATAGAATGGGCAATTGCGCAGTCTAAAGAGTTGTTGGCCGCCGGAGTACCCGTTTTACATTACTATTCTATGGGGAAAAGTGATAATATCCATTCCATAGCCAGTGCATTGTTTTAAGAATCAGCAATAAAGACAATTGATAGATGAATAGTAAAAAGTAATTTTCTAAAAACAAGAAAGTAAATAAAATGATTACTTTTGTCTTTCAAAACAAATTAAAGAACAATTTTAAAAAATAAAAAATGGCATTAGAAATAACAGACGCGAACTTTGATGAAGTAGTATTAAAATCAGACAAACCAGTACTGGTAGATTTTTGGGCAGCTTGGTGTGGACCTTGTAGAATGGTTGGGCCAATTGTAGATGAAATTCATACAGAATATGAAGGGAAGGCTGTTGTTGGGAAGGTAGATGTTGATGCGAATCAAGAATTTGCAGCCAAATACGGTGTGCGTAACATTCCTACGGTTTTAATTTTTAAAAACGGAGAAGTCGTAGACAAGCAAGTAGGAGTGGCTCCAAAAAATGTATATACAGGTAAAATTGATGCTGCTATTTAGTATTCTTTTACAGTTATGATACAAAAGGTTTGGCCAACGCCAAGCCTTTTTTTATTTTCGTTTAAGAATGGTAGACCTTTCAGAAGCAAATTCATCAGAGATCAAAAACCTAGACCTACTTGCAAAACAAGTGGTGGAAGGTTTTATAACAGGAATTCATAAAAGTCCTTTTCATGGTTTTTCTGTTGAATTTTCTGAGCATAAATTATACAATACCGGAGAAAGCACCCGGCATATAGATTGGAAATTATTTGCAAAGACAGAGAAATTGTATACGAAGAAGTATGAAGAAGAAACAAATTTGCGCTGTCATATTATCATAGACAATTCGGCTTCGATGCATTATCCTCAGGCAACAAACAAACGTTTAGACAGTTTGAATAAAGTGGGTTTTTCTGCGGTAGCCGCTGCTTCTTTGATAGAGATTTTAAAAAGACAGCGAGATGCTGTGGGCTTGAGTGTGTATTCAGATTCCTATGAATACTATGCGCCAGAGAAAGGAAGTGAGCGTCACCGAAAAATGATAGTACATCAATTGGAGCGTTTGTTGCTTTCTACATCAACCGCAACTACAGAAACCTATTTATACTTGCATGAGATTGCAGAAAAGATGCACAGGCGTACGTTAATTTTTCTCTTTACTGATATGTTTCAGACTACAAAAGACAATACAGCCTTATTTGAAGCGCTCAGGCACTTAAAATACAACAAACACGAGGTTGTTTTATTCCACACCTATGATGGCAAGACAGAAGTTGATTTCAATTTTGAGGCGTCCCCCAAAAAATTTGTTGATGTAGAGACCGGAAAGGAAATAAATGTCCATGCAGAAAACATGAAAGATACCTATAAAGAATTCATTGGCAATTATTTTAAAGAATTGAAGAATACATGTTTGCAGTATAAAATTGAGTATGTTCCGGTAGACATTCACAAGGGCTATCATGAAGTTCTAACAGCCTATTTAATAAGCAGAAAAATAAATGCATAATTTTAGTACTTTATATTTGTAAATGAATAAATCTGTGTTATATTTGCATCCGCTAAGAGCAACGGTCTGGTAGTTCAGCTGGTTAGAATGCCTGCCTGTCACGCAGGAGGTCGCGGGTTCGAGTCCCGTCCAGACCGCGAAAAGCAAATTAAAAAAATCCTTAAAACCTTATAAACGCTATGTTTATAAGGTTTTTTTATTTGTAGTAATTTGAATTGGTATCAATATATTTCACATATTAGGTCAGTGATTCGATCGGCTTATGAAACCATTTTTGGAGACATATTTACCGCTCCAAATATTGATCGTTTGGCAAAAGTAGCCGCTAAATCTCAAAGTAACGATATCATTACCAATGCTGATTAGGGAACCTATTAAGCTAAAATCTGGTCAGAAACTGATAACCAGGGCAAAGCGCATTGGATATAAAACAAGTCACCCAGTAATTACGTAAAATATAGCATAAAATTAATGATCATTGAAAAACAGGTAAACAACTACCGTAAAATTTTGGACACTATCCAACAACTAAAGATTCGTTTTATTAGAGCTTCTTTAAAAGTTTAAACACTAAAAAAAATAAAAGCCTGGAACTACACTGACCCCAAAAAGTTGGACGGTTAAACAAAAGTTAAGAAGAATGAGTTCGATATTGTATTCATTCCTTTTAACGCTGATTTTATTCTGACATTATTGTAATATCAAATATAGTTTTTAATATCTTCTTTTAATTCTTCTATTGTATTATATTTTTTGAGATCGAATAGTTCAGATTTAAGTATTCCAAAAAAGTTTTCAATCACAGAATTATCTAAACAATTCCCTTTTCTAGACATACTCTGGATTACTTTTTTGTTTCTAAGCATTTGTTGATATCCTGCCATTTGGTATTTCCATCCTTGATCAGAATGCAGTTATTAGATATAGTTTTAGAACTATATACACCGTTGTAGCTCATTAAATTATACCCAATCAGGTATACTATTACCAAAACACCTTAAAATTATACCCGAAAAGGTATAAAATGTGCTTTTCAAATACTTTTTATACCCGAAAAGGTATATTTATAATATATGTTTGTATATTTATACCCGAAAAGGTATAAACGAAATGAACAAACTAAGCAAATTTGTAAAAAAAAGAAGAAAACATCTTGGGTTAACTCAAGAAGATCTTTCATTCAAAGCTGGTGTAGGGTTAAGATTTGTAAGAGACCTTGAACAAGGGAAACAAAGCTTACAAATGGATAAAGTGAATCAAATATTATCATTATTTGGCCATGAACTTGGTCCAGTACAATCAGAAAGAGATGCAGAAAGCTAAAGTATATATGTATGATAAAATGGCTGGTATACTCACAGAAGATGAAAATGGATTTCATTTTCTATATGACCAATCTTATCTAAAATCAAAAGAAGCCGAACCTGTTAGTTTGACTCTACCTCTTACAGATAAAGAATTTGAAAGCAAAACAATGTTCCCTTTTTTTGACGGGTTAATCCCAGAGGGCTGGTTATTGCATATCGCTCAAAAAAATTGGAAATTAAATTCTAGGGACAGGATGGAAATATTATTAAAAGCATGTCAAGATTGTATTGGGGCTGTATCAATAGAAGCGATTTAAAGTCATGGAAAACAAATGTCTATATTGTTACAAAGAAATCAATTCAACAGAATTAAAAACTCCTGCTGGAATAGAAGGGTATCACCCAAAATGCAGCAAAATATTTTTCGGAACCTCTATACCTCCAATATTAGATTTTACAGAAGATCAAATAGTAGAATTAGCAGAACAAGTGATAAAAAGTCAAAGAACCGTAACGGGTGTTCAACCAAAACTTTCACTTGGATTAAGCAATGAAATAGACGCACCTGAACGTCTTACAATTGTTGGACTATGGGGGGAATACATTTTAAAACCTCAAACCAACTTATATTCTAATCTTCCCGAAATTGAAGATTTAACAATGCATTTGGCTGAAATTAGCAAAATCAAAACGGTTCAACATTCTCTGATAAAACTCAAATCAGGGCAATTGGCTTATATCACCAAACGGATTGACAGAAATAATGGTAAAAAATCACACATGGAAGACATGTGTCAATTAACAGAAAGACTAACCGAACATAAATACAAAGGGTCTTATGAACAAGTTGCGAAAGCAATTAAAAAGTATACAGTCAATCCTGGTTTAGATGTAACTGATTATTATGAGCTAGTTCTTTTTTGTTTTTTAACAGGGAACAACGATATGCATCTAAAAAACTTCTCATTATTAAAAAGAAATTTGACATATGGCTTGTGTCCCGCTTATGACTTAGTTGCATCTGAACTGGTTGTGGAAGCAGATGATGAAGATCTTGCATTAAATTTAAATGGGAAAAAGAAAAAAATTAAACGGAAAGATTTTGAAAGCGCTATGAAAGAGGCCGGACTTGAACAAAAAGTAATTGAGAATATTTTTAAAAAATATAAGAAACTACTTCCTAATTGGGCCAAATTTATAGACGAAAGCTTTTTACCTGACCCAATGAAAAATGAATATAAAACGTTGATTCATCAAAAATCAATTCAAATTGAACTATAAAACTAGCTACAACAAGGTTTATAGTGCATAGCCTCGGGATACGTACCATACACAAGACCGTTAAATATTAAAATGAATAACCCAAAA
>JAQWOW010000074.1 GCA_029245665.1 Polaribacter sp.
GGTTTTCCAGAAACTGTTACAGAAAGCTTGTAAGAATGGCCGTGAATGTTTTTACATTTTCCATTATAACCATATAAGGCATGTCCTGTTTCAAAATTAAACTGTTTGGTAATTCTAATTGTGCTCATTAACGTTTGTTTCTGTATTTGTTGTTTTTATATTTGTTGTAAAAGTAAACAATAACTAGTCCTATTGCCAATACTATAAATAAATAATCTCCTCCCATTTTGTTACTTTGTGATATTAATCCATTAAAAAACCTTGTAAAACCTCAGCAATTTTTCTCGTATCCGATAACTGCGGAATTTTATTTTGTCCTCCAAATTTACCAATAGATTTCATATATTCATGAAAGCCACCTTTTTTAATTTTTCTGATGATAAGAGGACGTAAAATTTTTCCTTCAATTAAATCAAAATAATAAATATTTTGCGCTTGCATAGAGGCATCAATTTTAGCCGCAAAATTTTCTAAATCTTCAGGTTCATTTTCAAACTCAATAAACCATTCATGGTATGGAAGTCCATTTTCAGGATTTACTTGTGGTGCAACTGTAAATTCACTAATAGTAGTTTTTGTTCCCAGAATTGAATCGTTCAAAGCTTTTTCTACCTCTTTGCCAATAACATGTTCTCCGAAGGCAGAAATAAAATGTTTGATTCTACCTGTTACTTTAATTCGATAGGGTTTTGTGGATGTAAATTCTACGGTATCCCCAATATTATAGCCCCAAAGACCTGCTGTAGTATTTAAAATAATAACATAATTCACGCCAATTTTTACATCTTTTACAGAAATTCTTGTTGGGTTTTCATTAAAAAATTCATTTGCAGGAATAAATTCATAGAAAATACCTGAATTTAACTGTAGTAACATTCCTTTTGCTTTTTGCGAATCTTGATAAGCGATAAACCCTTCAGATGCAGGATACAATTCTATATAATCTATTTTTTTACCAATTAACTTTTCAAACTTTTTTTTATAAGGCTCAAAATTCACCCCTCCATAAATAAAAAAATTAAAATTTGGGAACAACTCAGAAACTGATTTGCCTGTTTTTTCAATTAGTTTTTCAAAATACATTTGCACCCAAGAAGGTATTCCACTAATAACAGACATGTCTTCGTTAACCGTTTCTTTTACGATAGCATTTACTTTAGTATCCCAATCTTCGATACAGTTGGTTTCCCAACTTGGGAGTCTGTTTTTTAATAAATATTTCGGGACATAATGCGCTACAATACCACTTAATCTTCCCAGTTTTACGCCGTTTTTGTCATTTAAAACAGGGCTTCCTTGTAGAAAAATCATTTTCCCATTTACAAAACTTGCGTCCTTTTTTTCTGCGATATAAAACAACAAAGCATCTTTGGCTGCTTTGATATGAGTGGGCATGGAATCTTTTGTAATCGGAATGTATTTTGCTCCAGAAGTTGTTCCAGATGTTTTTGCAAAATAAAGGGGTTTTCCCGTCCAAAGAACATCTGTTTCACCTGCAACAATTCTATCGATGTATTTCCTCAACCCTTCGTAATCTGTGACTGCAACTTCTTTCTTAAAATCTTCATAAGTAGAAATAGCATTAAAATTGTGGTCTTTGCCAAAAGCGGTATTTTTTCCTTTAGAGAGAAGGTGTTTGAAAACTTTTTCTTGAGTTTCATGAGGTTTGTTCGCCCAATTATACACTTTTTTAGTGGCAATTTTAGCAAACGGAAGTGCAAAAAAAGATTTGATGCTCATTATTTAAAATCTATAAAATTTGTTGGATTCACAGCATATCCGCCGCTCCAAAGTTCAAAATGCAAATGGGGTCCTGTAGACAATTCTCCGGTAGAACCAACAGTAGCGATTACTTCTCCAGATTTTACAAAATCTCCTTGTTCTTTTAATAAATTTCCACTGTGTTTGTATATGGAAATATATTGTTTAGCATGTTTTAAAATGAGAACGTAGCCAGTATCAATGGTCCATCCAGAAAAAATAACAGTACCGTCTGCAGTCGCTTTTATAGGGTCTCCCGTTTTGGCAGTTATATCAACAGCAAAATGTTTCGAAGTAGTTTCAAATTTTTGAGAAATTTTACCATTTAAAGGGGCAAAAAAGACAACTTTAACACTGCTTTGCCTGTTTTTTTCTAGAGAAAATCTATTGTCACGCTCTACTTTATCTCGAAACAACGAGTCTTCTTTAGAGGCATTTAATTTGCCAAGATCAATAAACCGCTGTCTCGCTTCATATTTAACAGAATCTACACTCTCAACTTCAATTTCACCCTTTAGAATAGGTTTCAAAGCTTTCGTGTAATTCTCTAAAATACCCACTTTTATTTTTAAAGAGTCTGCTTCGAAAGTTAATTTTGCTACTTTTATTTTTAAAGCAGATGAAGCGTATCCAGGGATGTATTCTTTGAGAGGAGTAAAAGCGATTAATAGGGTTGTTGCTGCAACTAGAAAAATGGAGAAAAGCCCTCCTAAAACAAAGACATTTAATCGAGATAGTTTCAAAGAAAATCGTTCTTCAAAAGTATCTTCATTTAAAACTACTAACCTGTATTTATCAGTTAGTTTTTGTTTTAATCTCCCTTTATTTTTATCCTTCTTAGCCACAAAAATCTATTAGATGTTTGACAAATATACAACGAATTTTAAGTGAAATTATTTTTTATAAAAATTCATTTCATCAAGATATTCCCATACCTCTTTTGATAAGAGCGGCTGTATGTTTTTTTGATTTTTAATACTGTTTCTGATCATCGTAGACGAAATTTGAACAATAGGAGCAGCTACTTTATGAATCTTTGGATGCTTATTAAAGAGGTGTTTTACTGTTCCGAGATCGATTCTAGGATACACATAAATATGATGATGTTCTAAAATAGTTTCATAATTTTTCCATTTATGGAAATTTTTTAAATTGTCTTCTCCCATAATTAAACAAAACTCATTATTTGGGAAGGTTTCAGATATATGGGTTAATGTATGAATCGTATAATTAGGTTGTGGTAATTTAAATTCAATATTAGAAGGTTTGATTTTTGGATACTTTTCTGTTGCTTTGTATACCATTTCAAATCGATGATGATTCTCTAATAGAGAATTTTTCTTTTTAAAGGGGTTGTGTGGTGTAACTACCATCCAGATTTCATCTAAATCTGAATGTTCTACCATATGATTGGCAATGATTAGATGCCCAATGTGTATGGGGTTGAAGGTGCCAAAATACAAACCTATTTTCCTCATTTTTATAGCTTAAAAATAATTATGAGCTTAGAAACAGTTTCTTTTTTTATTTTAATTCTAAAAAATCATGAACCAAAACCTCGGCTTCTTTTAGAGCCACTTTTAATTCGTAATTTTTAATTATTTTATCGAATTGAGGAGCTGTTGCCAACTCTACGGAAGCTTTTGCAACGCGCATATTTATCTTGTCTTCACTTTCGGTTGAGCGTTTCTTTAATCGAATCTTAAGCTCATCTACACTGGGTGGTTTCACAAAAACAGCCAATGTTTTTTCTGGGTATTTCTTTTTTATTCGCAAGCCACCAACAACATCAATATCAAAAATAACGTGTTTTTTTAATTTCCAAATTCGTTCAACTTCACTTTTTAAAGTGCCATAAAAGTTATCTCGATATACCTCTTCCCATTCTAAAAAGGCGTCCGTTTTAATTTTATCTTTAAATTCTCTTAAAGATATAAAATAATAATCTTCACGATGTTTTTCAAGACCTCTAGGTTCTCTAGAGGTGGCAGAAATAGAAAATTCTAAATTTAATTTTTCTTGCTTTAATAAATGACGAACAATTGTTGTTTTACCCGAACCAGAAGGCGCAGAAAAGACAATTAATTTCCCTTTAAAATCTGACATTTACAATACGTTTAAAATCTGTTCTTTAATTTGTTCTAATTCATTTTTCATTTGAATTACAGCTTTTTGCATAGGGGCAAAATTGGCTTTAGA
>JAQWOW010000091.1 GCA_029245665.1 Polaribacter sp.
AAATTTGTTGTCTATGTAAGCAAATTCATTTCCTGTGATTGTTAAAATTTGAGAATAGCCACCTGCTTTTGCAATTACTGAAATAGCATCACTTAGTTTCTTATACAAAGGACGCATCAATTCATTCTTTTTTAATTGCATTAATTGACTTCCATTTTGTTGATATTTTTTAATATCAGCTTCCATTTCTGTAATTTCATTATAATCAGCTTGCTTAGCCAAAACTCCAAGTGTTTTTTCATTCTTTTTAAAGTCTTCAACTTTTAGTTGATATTTTTTTACTTTTACCGAGAAAGAAGAATCTAATTTTGCTCCGTATGCCTGAGACCTATTCATAACGACGGTAGTTTCTGGCATTAAGCTTATAATATACTCACTATCTACAGTACCAATTTTAGTTTGACCAACCGTAATTGAACTCATTATAATAAAATAAACACATATAATTTTTGATTTCATTTTTTTTTTATTTTTTTGAAAAGCAAAGATATAAAAGTCAATGAATTACAAAAGTTTGTCAACGGTTTATTCCTTTAATTTTTTTAGAAATTTCGGAAATAATAGAATTTGTACCCGTTTGATAATCAAACCACACTATATTTTGATCTTTTTTAAACCAGGTTTCTTGTCTTTTTGCAAATCGTCTCGTATTCTTTTTAATTTCTGATATGGCAAACTCTTTCGTGAAATTTTCATCGAAATATGAAAATAGTTCTCTATAACCAACAGTTTGAAGTGCATTTAAATGTTTATGGTTATACAAACTTTTGGCTTCTTCTATCAACCCGTTTTTAATCATTAAGTCTACCCGGATATTTATTCTATTGTAGACAATCTCTCTATCTGCCTTTAAACCGATTTTTATTGAATGGAATTTTCTTGGTGATTTGGGTTTGTTTTTAAAAGTTGAGTAGGCGATGCCAGATCCTATACAAACCTCTAATGCTCTAATAAGTCTTTGAGGATTGTCTATTTTTATAGAATTATAAGTTTCTATATCTAATTCTTTTAATTGATTTTGAAGGTTTTCAATCCCCTTGTTTTTTAATATAGTATTTAGATTAGCTCTAATTTGAGGGTCTATTTCAGGGAAATAATCGAGACCTTTTAAGACTGCATCTATATATAAGCCACTACCACCAACCATCACCTGAATTGGATTTTTTATAAAAAGTTTATCTAGTTTAGTAAGTGCATCTTTTTCAAAAGCCCCTACATTATACTCCTCGAAAATACTTCTATTTTGAATAAAATGATGCTGAGCAGCTGCTAATTCATTTGCTTCAGGAACAGCTGTGCCAATTGTCATTTCTTTATAAAATTGTCTAGAATCACAAGAAATAATATCAGAATTAAAGTGCTTTGCAAGTTCAATGCTTAAGGCAGTTTTACCAATTGCAGTAGGACCTACAATTGTAATTACAAAATTATTAGACTTCATTTAATTTAAATTACGACCACAGTTATAACAAAACTCAGAATTATCTTTATGATCTTCAGTGGCACAATTTTCACAAGATTGGGTATTGGTATCAATTGTGTTTGCATGTGTTTTTGTTATTTCTGAACTAACGATACCAGTTGGAATAGCAATAATTCCGTAGCCTAAAATCATAATGATACTTGCAATAAATTGCCCAAATGCAGTTTGTGGTGCAATATCACCATAACCAACCGTTGTCATAGTAACAATTGCCCAATAAATACTTTTTGGAATACTAGTAAAACCATTTTCTTCTCCTTCAATCATATACATTACTGCACCTAAAATGACGCATAAGATAAGTATGAAAAATAAGAAAACAGCAATTTTAGCTCTACTTGCTTTTAATGCAATAAGTAATTTATTTGAAGCTCCAATATATCTTGTCAGTTTTAAAATTCTAAAAACCCTTAACAATCTTAGTGCTCTTAATGCTGCAAAGTGATGAGATCCAATAAATATAAGGGAAAGATATTTTGGTATCGTAGAGAAAAAATCAATTACTCCATAAAAGCTAAAAATATATTTAAAAGGCTTCTTTATGGATATAATTCTTAATATATATTCAAAAGAAAAGAGAATTGTAATTACCCACTCAAAAATATTTAATAAAAAACCATATCTACTGTTTATGGAGTTTATACTTTCTAACATTACTAGAACAATACTAGTTAAAATGGCAATTAATAAAATAACGTCAAATAATTTACCTTGTTTGGTGTCTGCTTCATAAATAATTTCATGAATTCTTTCTTTCCAAGGAGTATCTTTTTGTTTTTTTGTTTCCAAAAGTATATTGTTTATTGTTCAAATATAAAACAAATAATTTCTTAAATAAATGTGATATTTTTATTCAGTTAAAAATAAAACGATATTTTTTCAGATCGGTATTATAAGACTTTAAAAATAAATAAAATGAGTTCATAAATAGCTCAATATGTTTTATTTACAAACGAATTATTTTGTGTATTTTATTTTTATGTAGATAATTTTTAATAATATTTTTAGTTTTTATTTTATTATCAATAGGAGTTAAAATAGATTTTAAAATGTCTATTTTATTTTCTTGGTAATTTAAATTTGTGAATCCATATCCATAAACTTCATTGTCTTCTACCAATATAATGGCATTTTCATCAATTGTTCTTCCTTTTTCAATAATTATAAAATCATCATTATTAAAGTCTTTGGCGATCAATTTTTGTTGCTCTTTACTATTAAATTTTGGAGATAAAACATCCAGTTGTAAGTTGTATTTTAAACTAGTAAAGAGGTCATTTCCAGTTTTGTCAAAAGAAATTTTTTCCACTCTCTCTTGAATTTTTAGTGCTCTCTTAGTTCCTTTTAAAAAGAGTTTATTTACTTCTCTCTTTATGTTTTTTCCTTTTCCCAAATAGATGACCTTTCCATTGATGTTGTGAATATAAAAAACACCTTGTATTGCTGGGGTTTCATCTATTAGGTTTTTTAATTTTTCTTTTTGACCTCTTCTATCAAAATATTTTATAGAGCTTTGGATGATCGTTTTATTGAGGTCTTTTTCTAATAATAATTTAAATAATTGCACAGTTGCCAATGCATCACCAGAAGCTCTGTGTCTATCTGACATTGGAATTCCTAACGATTTTATTAGTTTCCCCAAGCTATATGAAGGTTGGTTTATTATTAATTTCTGGCTTAATTCTACTGTGCACAAGGTATTTCTGTTAAAACGATATCCTAATCTATCAAATTCTGTGCAAAGAATTCTATAATCAAAAGAAGAATTATGAGCAACTAAAATACAATCTGAAGTAATTTCTATAATACGTTTCGCTATCTCATAAAACTTGGGTGCATTTTTAAGCATTTTGTTACTGATTCCGGTAAGTTTTACAACAAATTCTTGAATGGGTTTTTCTGGGTTCACCAAACTAATAAACTGGTCTATAGTAGTATGCCCATCAAATTTATAGATTGCAATTTCTGTAATGCCTTCCTCATTAAATTTACCTCCAGTTGTCTCAATGTCTAAAATAGCGTACAAATTATTTTCTTTAATAGGATATTTATGAATTGTAATTTCTTTGACCAAATATAGAACTTCCTACTCTAATCATCGAACTTCCATTAGAAATTGCTAAAGGGTAATCTCCACTCATACCCATAGACAGTATTTCTAAATTACAATTATCGCTAGTATGGATCAGTTTCTGATTGTAAAAAAAAGTCTTTAAAGAAAAAAATTCTTCCTCTAATTGTTTTTGATCGTCTGTAAATGTTGCCATTCCCATAAAACCTACAATTTTTATATGCTCCAATTCAGAGATTTCTTGTAAAGATAAAATTTCTTCAATCTCCCTAAAAGACAAACCAAATTTAGTATCCTCTTTAGCTATTTTTGCTTGTAATAAGCATTTAATTACTCTGTCATGTTTTTTGGCTTGTTTGTTAATTTCTTTGAGCTTTTTTAAAGTATCAACACCATGAATTAGATCTACAAAATGAGCCATATATTTGATCTTATTGCTCTGTAAATGGCCAATCATATGCCATTGAATGTCTTTGGGTAAAATATCATATTTTTCGACCATTTCTTGAATTTTATTTTCACCAAAAATTCTTTGACCCGCATTATAAGCCTCTTGTAAGTCTTCTATTGGTTTTGTTTTAGAAACGGCAACTAGTGTTACATTCGAAGGAATTGATTGTTTAATTCGTAATAAATTTTTAGCAATTGATTTCATTAGCCTAAAAGTTCTATGATTTGTTTTGCCAATTCTAAACCTATCTTATCTTGAGCCTCTTTCGTTGCTGCTCCAATATGAGGGGTTAAAGAAATTTCAGGATTCATTAATAATTGAACAGCAGGTGTTGGTTCTGTTTCAAAAACATCTAAACCAGCAAATTGTACTTTACCACTTTCTATTGCTTTTACTAAATCAACTTCATGTAAAATACCACCTCTAGCAGTATTTATGATACCAACACCATCTTTCATTTTCTCAAATTCTGTTGCTGTAATGATATAATTATCTTGATCAGGCACATGCAAAGTGATAAAATCTGAATTTTTTAATACTTCTGACTTGTCTACTGTTTCAATAGTAAAAGTAGTTTTTTGACCGTTAAAAAAATCCAATGTGATGGGAGCACTTATTATTTGATTGTCTGTTACTAAAACTTTCATTCCTAGACCAATAGCAATTTTAGCAACTTCTTTTCCAATTTTACCAAAACCAATAATACCAATTGTTTTTCCTCTTAATTCTATTCCTTGAGAATATGCTTTTTTCAATTCTTTGAAACGAGAATCTCCTTCTAAAGGCATTTCTCTATTTGATGAATGAAGAAATCTAACACCTCCAAAAAGATGAGCAAATACTAACTCTGCAACAGAGCTAGATGAGGCCATAGGAGTGTTTATTACATGTAATCCATTGTCTTCTGCATATTCTACATCAATATTGTCAAGTCCAACTCCAGCTCTTCCAATCAATTTTAAGCTTGGGCAAGCTTCAATTAATTCTTGCCTGACTTGCGTTGCGCTTCTTACTATAATTGCATCAATGGTATGTTCATTTATGTAATTTTCTAACTGATTCTGAGCAACTTTAACGTTAATTACTTTAAATCCCCCTTTTTCTAAAGCATCAATACCACTTTTAGAAAATCCGTCATTTATTAATATCTTCATCTTTATTGTTTTGATAAAATTAATTATTACGATTGATTTCTTTCAAGTTCTTGCATCACATCAACCAATTTTTGAACACTATACAGAGGCAAAGCATTGTACATGCTTGCTCTGTATCCTCCAACACTTCTATGTCCATTTATACCACTTATTCCAGCGTCTTTCCACATATTATCAAACGTTTCTGTTAAACCCTCGTTGGTTAAAATAAATGTTGCATTCATTGTGCTCCTATCTTCTTTAGCAACTATTCCTTTAAATAATGAGTTTCTATCAATTTCATCATACAAAAGCGCTGCTTTTTTATTATTTACTTCTTCAATAAATTTAATACCACCTATATCTTTTAACCATTGTAAGGTAAGCATTGATACATATACTGCAAAAACAGAAGGTGTATTAAACATGCTATCTTTATCAAGATGAACTTGGTAATTTAGCATTGATGGAATGTGTCTTTCAATTTTGCCTAAAATGTCTTCTTTGATAATTACCAGAGTTGTCCCAGCAGGACCCATATTTTTTTGAGCACCAGCATAAATTAAATCGAATTTTTCGAAATCCAATTGGCGAGAGAAAATATCTGAACTCATATCACAAACCATAGAAACATTGGTTTCTGGAAATTCTTTCATTTGAGTTCCTGCAACAGTATTGTTACTAGTACAGTGAAAATAATCAGCGTCTTCAGGAATGTTGTATCCTTTTGGTATGTAGGAATATTTTTTATCTTTTGAAGAGGCTACTTCAATCATTTCACCAAAAGCTTTTGCTTCTTTAATTGCTTTGTCAGACCAAGTTCCTGTATTTAAATAAGCTGCTTTTTTGTTCAATAAATTATATGCAACCATTAAAAACTCTAAACTTGCACCACCCTGAAGAAACAATGCTTTATAACCTTTATTCTCTAATCCTAATAATTCTAGAGATAAAGCACGTGCTTTATCCATGACAGCCACAAAAGAGGAACTTCTGTGAGAAATTTCAATCAATGACAACGAATCATTGTTAAAGTTTAAAATTGCTTCTGATGCTTCTTTGAGAACTTCTTGGGGTAATATACAAGGACCTGCACTAAAATTATGTTTTTTCAAATGAATACGTTTTAAGTTAAACTTTTTTTAATTTAATTAGTAATTTAAGCAAATATAATATGCTCAACCTTTTAAAAATATCAATATCTTTCTTTGAAGGTTAAATTTTTGATAAAAATTCTAATGTATTCACACCATCTGCATAATCTGTTAACGATGGTTGTTGTGTTTGACCAAAGGCGATTTCACCTTCTATAAAATCTTTAGCAACAATGCATTGAATTTTTTCTTTATCTTGTTCTAATTTTCTTTTTAATGTTATTTCGTCCTCATAATACTCGTAAAAAACGGTTGCAATAGGCGAGGAGTAGCTTTGATCTTCTTTAATCATCAAAAAACCGTTTTCTAATAAATCATAAAGACTCATTAAATAAACTGCTTTATTGTAATCATAATTATTGGCATATTTTGCATTCTTAATCATGTCTCTTTTTGCAAACATTCCTGAAAAAAATAAATCGAAATTGTAGTTTTTTGGGACAAATAATTTTGAAACACTTCTACAACCCAACCCAAAATACTGAAAAATGTCATCAGACAATTTTATAAAGTCGTCTTCAGTTTCATTTCCGGAAATTACGGCCACTGAATTTCTACTTTTCCTTATGATATTCGGTTTATTTTTAAAATAATACTCAAAATAACGAGCTGTATTATCGCTCCCCGTGGCGATTATTGCATCAAAATCTGTTAATTTTTCTTCTGTAAAAGTGATTTTACCTTTAAAATCTTGTTCTACATATTCTAAATATTTTGCCAAATAGGGTAATAAATGTTTGTCATTTGATGACTGCTTTATCAATACAGAATGACCAGAAATTAAGACCGATAAAAAATCATGAAATCCAACTAAAGGGATATTTCCTGCCATAATTATAGCAACATTTTTTGAAGAACTAGTGGTTAAACTAAAGCTCTCGGTGAATGATTTTAAGTTGCTTTCTATTAGTGATTTAGATATTGTATTTAATGAAAATATAACATTCTCTTTTGTAAACCAAGAATTATTTTCTTCTGCTAATTTTATCTGATGTAAAAATCCATCAAAAAATATTTCATTATGCTCAATGTTATCAATTTTTTTTATATTATCAATAGAAAACTGACTTAAAAAGTCCCCTAATTTTGCGAATGCAGTAATTCTGTTTTGAATACTAATCATTTATTTTGGTTGTCTATAATTTTGGGTTTATTTTTGCAATTGCAAAGGTACAAAAACAGAATATAAAATTATGGCAATTATAATAACAGATGAATGTATAAATTGTGGTGCATGTGAACCAGAATGTCCGAACACAGCAATTTATGAAGGAGCTGATGATTGGAAATATTCAGACGGAACAGATTTAAAAGGGAATGCAGTTTTACCAAATGGAACTTCTGTAAATGCAGATGAAGATCAAGAGCCTGTTTCGGACGAAATTTACTACATCGTAGCAGATAAATGTACAGAATGTAAAGGTTTTCATGAAGAGCCACAATGTGCTGCAGTATGCCCTGTAGATTGTTGTGTGCCAGATGATGATAATGTTGAGACTGAAGAAGAATTGTTGGAGAAACAACGCTTCATGCACACGAGTTAAAATAACCTGTAATAAAAAATCTTGAAGAAATTCAGATTTTTTTTATGTATGGTAATATTTTTGTTCGCACAAACTAACTTTAACTGATTACAACGAAAAACACGCAACTTTTAAAAGTTGCGTGTTTTATTTATTTGAGGGGAATAAAACTTGTAAATAAGCTGAATCGCCTGTTGTTATTTTCCAATAAGGAGTTTTGTTTTAATGATTTCCAAATAAACCCATCAGACAGTTTGTTTACTTATATTTTTAAAAAATTATTGATAAAAATATAGGTATCTATTTTCTTTATTGATTTTATTCCTCAATTTATCAAACTTCCTATCTATATTTGCAATTGTAAAATTTATGTAAATGAAAGCCGGAATTGTAGGATTACCAAACGTAGGGAAATCAACTTTGTTTAACTGTTTATCAAATGCAAAAGCGCAAAGTGCTAACTTTCCTTTTTGTACTATAGAGCCAAATCTAGGTGTTGTAAACGTGCCTGATAAAAGAATTGAAAAATTAGAAGAATTGGTAAATCCAGAACGGGTAATACCTGCAACTGTAGAGATTGTAGATATTGCAGGTTTGGTAAAAGGAGCAAGTAAAGGAGAGGGTTTAGGAAATCAATTTTTAGCAAATATCAGAGAAACTGATGCAATATTACATGTTGTACGTTGTTTTGATAATGACAATATCATACATGTTGATACTTCTATAGATCCTGTAAGAGACAAAGAAACGATTGATATTGAACTACAATTAAAAGATTTAGAGACCGTTGAAAAAAGACTTGAAAGAGTTAAAAGAACAGCAAAAACGGGTAACAAAGAAGCACAAGCAGAACTAGTTGTTTTATTAAAAATTGAAGAAACATTGTTAAAAGGTATCTCTGTAAGGGCTTTAGACTTTTCAGAAAAAGAACTAGGATTTGTTCAATCCCTTCAGTTCATAACCGCCAAGCCAGTATTGTATGTTTGTAATGTTGATGAAAATTCAGCTGTATCAGGAAATCATTATGTGGAAAAAATTAGAGAAGCAGTTAAAGATGAGAATGCTGAAGTAATTGTTTTAGCTGTGGGTACAGAGGCAGATATTACAGAATTGGATGATTTTGAAGAAAGACAACTATTTTTAGAAGATATTGGTCTAAAAGAAGCTGGTGTTTCTAGATTGGTTAGATCTGCGTATAAATTACTCAACTTACAAACTTATTTCACGGCAGGGGAGAAAGAAGTGAGAGCTTGGACAATTTCAATAGGTTTTACTGCACCCCAAGCAGCTGGTGTAATTCATACAGATTTTGAAAAAGGTTTTATTAGAGCAGAAACTATTGCTTACGATGATTATATTGCTTTCGGTTCTGAATCAAAAGTAAGAGAAGCGGGTAAAATGAGAGTAGAAGGGAAAGATTATGTTGTTAAAGATGGGGATGTTATGCACTTCCGTTTTAATGTGTAAATAAAAGAAATATTTAAAATAGACTTTGGCATGTAGATTGCTACATAATTTTAAACAACCTCTAGTATGAAGAAAACCTTACTTTTCACAGTCCTTATTTTTTTGATAATTTCATGTAGTAGTGTAAAAAACACACAACAAGCTATTAATAATGGAAATTATGATAGTGCAATAAATACTGCCATAAAAAATTTAAAAAGAAATAAGACTAAAAAAGGAAATCAACCCTATATTTTACTCCTAGAAGCGGCTTTTAAAAAAGTAACAGTGAAAGATTTAGCGAAAATAAATTTTTTAAAGAAGAATAATAATCCGGAAGATATTGAAACTATTTTTGTTTTATATGAACAGCTGAAAAGAAGGCAAGAAGTTTTAAAACCTCTATTACCGTTGTATATTACGAAAGAAAATAGAAATGCTAACTTTCAATTTACTAATTATGATGATGCCATCATAGAAAATAAAAACCAATTATCAGATTATTTATATACAAAGGTAAAGAAGCTATTTAATGCCAATACCAAGTATGATTATAGAGCTGCTTATGAAGACTTAGAGTATATTGAAAAGATAAATCCTAACTATAAAAATGTACGTAGTTTAACAAATATTGCAAGAGAAAGAGGTTTAGATTTTGTAATTGTATCTATGAAAAACCAAACCCAAAAAGTAATCCCCAAAAGATTAGAGGAAGATATGCTAAATTTTAATACCTCTGGTTTAAATGATTTATGGACCGTCTATCATGGAACTAAAAATAATAAGATAAAATATGATTTTGGTTTGGAATTGAATTTAAGAAATATTCAGGTCTCGCCAGAGCAAGTTAGAGAGAAAGAAATTATCAAAGAAAAAGATATTAAAGACGGCTTTACATATCTTTTAGATAACAATGGGGATCAAGTTTTAGACAATAAAGGTAATAAAATTAAAGTAGATAAAATAGTAACTGTTCTATGCGAAGTGTATCAGTTTACACAATTTAAATCTGCCAAAGTAACAGGTCAAGTAAAATATATAGATATTAATACAAAGCAAATTACACAAACATATCCAATAGCAAGTGAGTTTATTTTTCAGCATAGATATGCGCAGTTTAAAGGAGATAAAAGGGCATTAGAACCTTCTTTTATAGATTTAATTAGATTGCGTGAGATACCATTTCCATCAAACGAAAAGATGATTTATAATTCTTGTCAGGAT
>JAQWOW010000043.1 GCA_029245665.1 Polaribacter sp.
CGTAACCAATCTACAAGATTCAATTCTCCATCCTGGAAAAAAGAAGAATTGTCTAGAGGTAAATATGATTGTGTTGTAGTAACACCCCAATCATACTTTCCTGTATCTTGTTGTTCATGATCTGTTATAATTTGATAAAAAGCACTTACTGCTCTAGAATTTTTAGAAATAACCGCAACTTTATCTCCTTTATTTAAGTTGATGTGGATCTTTGCAAATAATTTTTCTCCTTCAAATTCTTTGGATAAATCTTCTACATTTAAAATCTGATCTCCAGCCTCTCTGTCACTTTTATAAATAATGGCAGGATACCTTCTACTTGAAGGTTTAATTTCATCAACATTTAATTTCTCTATCATTTTTTTTCGAGAAGTTGCTTGTTTTGACTTTGCCATATTTGCAGAAAAACGTCGGATAAATTCTTCTAACTCTTTCTTTTTATCCTCCGCTTTTTTGTTCTGCTGTGCTCTTTGTCTTGTTGCCAACTGACTAGACTCATACCAAAAAGTATAATTCCCAGAATAATGATTTATTTTACCATAATCAATGTCTGAAATATGAGTACAAACAGCATCTAAGAAGTGTCTATCATGTGAAACTACAATAACACAATTATCAAAATTTGCAATAAAATTTTCTAACCAAGCTATCGTTTCAAAATCTAAATCATTTGTTGGCTCATCCATAATTAGTACATCAGGATTTCCAAACAATGCTTGTGCAATTAAAACACGTACTTTTTGCTTACCGTCTAGGTCTTTTAATAAGGTATAGTGTAAATTTTCAGAAATACCTAAATTAGATAGCATTGCAGCAGCATCAGAATCTGCATTCCAACCATTCATTTCTTCAAAAATTATTTGAAGTTCTCCAATTTTTTCTGCATTTTCATCTGTATAATCGGCATATAAATCATCTATCTGCTTTTTAATTTTAAACAGTCCTTTGTTTCCCATAACAACAGTTTCTAAAACGGGAAACTCATCGAAAGCATAATGATCTTGGCTTAAAACAGACATTCTTTTTCCTTTCTCTAAATGAACTTCACCAGAAGTAGGTTCTTGAACACCAGAAAGAATCTTTAAAAACGTTGATTTTCCTGCACCATTTGCACCAATAATTCCATAACAATTTCCTGTTTGAAATTTTGTATTTACATCATCAAACAAAACTCGTTTTCCGAATTGTACAGATAAATTAGAAACTGATAACATACACTTTTTTTTTAATTTTGTGCAAAAGTACAAATTTGATTTATCTTTTACAGCATTGATTCAAATGCTTTTAAATAAATATTAAATGCATCTTTTACGACTATATTAAGAACTATATTAAGGGCTATTTTAACAATGAATTAACAACAAGAGCTTAGATGAATACTTAAATTTGTAGTCATTGAAAGCATTTATATCATATGTTTAAATACTTATATCCACTATTACTAGCTATTACAGTTTATTTTTTTGTCGGCTGTAGTTCTAATACTAAACACACAGAAACATATTTTGGGGGGAAAATCATCAATCCAAAATCTGATTATGTGGTGTTATATTCCATGGATAAAGTTATAGATACTATGTACCTTGCTAAAGACAATACCTTTTTAGGAAAGTTAGAGAGTGTAAATGAGGGATTGTATTATTTTATGCATGGAAATGAAAATCAATATATTTATTTAGAGCCGCAGGATAGTTTAATGTTGCGTTTAAATGCATGGTCTTTTGATGAATCTATGGTTTTTGCTGGTAAAGGAGCTGAAAGAAACAATATTTTAATTGATTGCTTTTTAGAAGATGAAAAAGACAATCGAATGTTTTATAAACTAAACCATCTTGAGGCCAATGAATTTCAAAGAAAAATAGATTCTTTGCTAGCGCTAAAATTAGCTACCTATGAAGAATATGTTTCGAAACACCCAAATGAAACAAATGGTTTTATCCAAATTTTAAAAATAGCGCTTACCCATCCTATTTACGCAAGAATTGAAAGGTATCCAATAGCTCATGTAAAAAATAAAAATAAAACAGAATTTCATACCATTGATAGCTCTTTTTACAACCATAGAAAAATCATACCCATAGATAATGACTCGCTTTTATATTATCCACCATATTCTAAATATGTCAGAAATTTTTTATACAATACCACTTATTCCCTAGGCCATAAACCAATGTCTAATGAATATTCATCTGATTTTACAATCGATTTACTTAAAACGATAGATCATTCAATAACATCTAAAAAATCTAAAAATGCGTTCTTAAAGCAAACAGTCATTGGACATTTCTATAGAAAATCTAGTTGCGATGTTAATAAAAAAGCTTTCAACACCTACTTTAATTTAAGCACGAGTGCTAAAGACAAATTACTCGTAGAACAATTATTATCAGACTGCATGTCTTTTCGAAAAGGACAAAGAATAGTAGACTTCATGATTACCGATTTTAATAACGGATCAAACTCTATAAAAAAACTTACAAAAAATAAAAATTCACTGTTATTATTTTGGAATCCTTCCTATATTACAACTGACTACATTAGCTCAAGAATAAACTATTTATCTCAAAAATTTCCAGAGATACAATTTATTCAAATAAAAATAGACGGCTCTATAAAAGATAGAATACATCAACTCGATATAAAAAATCAATTTTTCATCAACTCCAACAACTCGGCTAACAAGTTCTTAACGAGTAAAATGCCTAGAACTATAATTCTAAATAGAAAAGGTGTTATCACAAACGGTTTTGCTTCTATCGCCTCTAAAAAAATTCATACCGAATTGAAATCCTTAAGTAAATACTAATTCTCTTCTTCAATTTGTAATAATAATGTACATTTGCATGATTTTAATTTTGAGGCTAACTCATTAAAAATCAGGTCGAATTTATAATCGGGTTTACAGGTGAGCGTTCTGTGAATCCACAAAATCACAGTAATGTCAACATTTTTAGAATTAGGTTTAAAAGAACCTATCACCAAAGCATTAACAGATTTAGGGTACGAAAAACCAACTGTTATTCAAGAAAAAGCAATTCCACAAATCATTTCATCTTCATTAGATTTAAAAGCATTTGCACAAACAGGTACAGGTAAAACTGCAGCTTTTAGTTTGCCAATATTAGAGCTTTTAGATGCTAGTAATTCTAATGTTCAAGCAATTATTTTATCTCCAACAAGAGAACTTGCAGTTCAAATTGGAAATAATATAAAAGATTTTTGTAAATATCTTAAAGACGTAAAAGTTACAACAGTGTATGGAGGTTCAAGTATAGAAGATCAAATAAGATCTCTTAAAAGAGGATCACAAATCGTTGTTGGAACTCCGGGAAGAACAGTTGATCTTATAAATAGGAGAGCTTTAAAGTTGGGAAATATTCAATGGTTGGTTCTAGACGAAGCTGATGAAATGTTAAATATGGGGTTTAAAGACGAATTAGACAAAGTCTTAGAAGCTACACCAGAAACAAAACAAACATTGCTATTTTCTGCTACTTTCCCGAGAGAAGTTGAGTCTATTGCAAAAAACTATATGACCAAGCCCGTAGAAATTACATCCGGTCAAAAGAATAAAGGGGCTGATAGTGTTAGTCATGAGTATTACTCAGTTACTGAAAGAACTCGTTATCCAGCTTTAAAGAGAATTGCAGATTTAAATCCAAATATTTATGCCATTATCTTTTGTAGAACAAGAAGAGAAACACAAGAAGTTGCAGACAATTTAATAAAAGACGGTTACAATGCAGACTCACTACATGGAGATTTATCTCAAGCACAAAGAGATTCTGTAATGGGC
>JAQWOW010000147.1 GCA_029245665.1 Polaribacter sp.
ATCTGATAAACCGAAGGTAAATTTTAATTTGTAGTTGCCCGGATAAACATCAGAGATGGCAATTAGATTGCCTGAGTTTTCTCCAACATCAATGAGGAAGTGATTTTCACCGCTGATTAAACTAATATTAGAAATCAGGTATCTCAAACGTTCTATACTGATATTCTCTCCATTAGCCGTTGTGAATTTAAAAGTATTGAAATCTTGATTCGTTACAGAAACTCCATTCCAATTTTGTGTAAAATTTAGAGTAACGGTTAAATTTTCTTCATTTTTACTACACGAAAATAAAAGAAAAAGGATTGCTAATAAAAAAGGTACTAATTTTTTCATTTTTATTTAATTTTGATAATTAATCCATCAGAAAAGCCTTTGTTTAATGAGATGTCACCATTAAAACTGCTGCTTTCTCCAACGCCAATGATTGTTTTATTGTCCAATTCAACGGCATCATATAAAAAATCGATTTCTGAACCACCAATTGTTTGTTGCCATTCTAAATCCCCTTCAGAGCTAACTTTAAGAATTAAAGCATCATTTTGACCTTGATTGGTAAAGCCATTGTCAGAACTTCGAGAACTTCCTGTAATAATAAATCCATTGTCTTGTGTCATAGAAATTGAGCGCGCAGCATCAAAACTGGTTCCGCCAATTGTTTTTTCCCAAATGAGACTTCCCTCTGAAGATATTTTAAGCATCCAGATATCTGCAGCTCCATTATTTAAATTGACATCTCCGTCTGAACTTCTTGTATCTCCTACCACTATAAAATTTCCGTCATGTGAAGCACTAATTGCTCTAGCTTCATCTATTTCTGAGCCTCCAAAGCTTTTTTCCCAAACAAGAACCCCTTTAGAAGATATTTTAATCACCCAAAAATCGTAAGACCCTTTGTTGTTTTTAATGTCGACATCATTACTGTCTGAGGAACCTACCAAAATAAACCCGTTATCAGCCGTTTTAACAACACCTAAAGGAGTGTCTGTAAATGATCCGCCATAATATTTGCTCCACTCTAACTCTCCTTTCTGATTAAGTTTTAATACCCAAAAATCTCCTCCTGCATGGTTTACAATAGTAGTTTTTGCATTTCCTTGTCCGCCAGAAGCAGAAACATCTAAAACACCAGTAATAAGAAATCCACCTTCTTCAGTTTCTAAAAGTGTTGTACCATAATCAGCACCTGAAAATCCAAATGATTTTTCCCACACTAATGTTCCATTATTTGAGAGTTTTACCAGCCAAAAATCTTGAGCACCAGCATTTGCTGAAACATCTCTGTCTGCGCTTTTACTGAAGCCTAAAACAGCAAAACCACCATCTAAAGTTTGCACAATTTCTGCCCCTCTATCATCTTCTGCCCCACCAAAAGTTTTTTGCCACTCTAAGGTGTTGTTGAAAGAAAATTTTGCCACTAAAACATCAAATGATTCATTTGTTTTAAAATTAATATCGAAGTCATTACTTTGAGAATAGCCCGCAGTAATATAACCACCATCTGCTGTTCTTTTTACGGAATAAAAAGCATCATTTTTAGACCCACCAAGTGTTTGAGCAAAGTCTATTTCAATGGTTGTTTCGATTAGTTCAGGGGCACTATACACGTTCTCTTTAGAGCAGTTGAAAAGAACAAAAAGGCCCAGAAAGCACCAATACTTAGTCATTTATTTTACGGGTTACTTTTTTTAATCACAAAAAAACCATTATTTATATCACTGATAATAATCTTTCCGCTGGCAAAATAAGGATACACATTCCAAACACCGTTAAAAGCGGTATTATTATTATTTGGGTACGTATCAAAAAATCCAACTTCAGTAAATTCTTTGTTTTCTGCATTTGAGACATCAATCATTCTTACACCGGCAGTATAATTTGCTTGATAATAAATATTGTCTTTCACATAACCATTATGATCTATGGCAGCTGTGGTGCCAAAATAATCGAAATGATATGCCGGATTGTCTAAGTCTGTAAAATCAAAAATGATGGATCTTGTAGTGTTTCCAAAATTTCTTTCATCTAATTCGTCTCCTAAAATAAAATAGTTTAAATCTTCAGTAAACCACCCTTGATGAGCGTATCCCACGTTAGAATAGCTAATTGTAGAAATTATAGATGGGTTTGTTTTGTTGGTAACATCTGCTATGACCACTTCATTTTCATTACTTCCAATTAAAATTTCTTTGCCGGCATACTCTGAGTCAGGCCCGTTATATGTAATTACCTGTGCATCATGTGAATACCCTCCTTCACTAAAACCACCCTCACTCATTGGGTTTTTTGGATCTTGAATATTTATAAATATGGGTCCGCCGTTGTATGCATTACCCCCTTTTGCCCCTACGATGTATGCATAACCACTCGTTTCGTTAATTATAATATTATGGGCACTTCCAAATTC
>JAQWOW010000168.1 GCA_029245665.1 Polaribacter sp.
CCCTAGTAGTTTGCTTTCGTCAAAGTCAAAAGGATCAAAGTTAAAGGAGTTTCCAATTCTCTCTTGTTCATTCTCAACACTTAAAAAACTTTGATTGTAAAATTTTGAAAGCACTTTTTTAATGCCTTTTTTGGAAGACCAAATTCTTGGATTTAAAGATAGAGACTGTGTTAGTTTTGCTCTTTGAGTAGCAATAAATTGGATATTTGGTTTGGGCAAACGCAAATATTCTGCCTGATCCTGAAATTCTGCAATTTCAAATTCATCGAAATCTTTGATTCCGTCATTATTGTAATCAATCCAAGTGTAATATCCTAAACCAGGTTCTGTTTTTACATAAATATATTCTTGTCTAGACACGTTCCCTGAAGAGGTTTCATACACTGTTCCCAAATTGATAAAACTATTAAATAGCTTCTGATTGTAGACAACTTTAGAGTTTAGAGATTTTTCAGAATTATTAGTAAACGTGTTTTCAGTAAGTCTATAATTTGCAAAAATATTTAAACTAGTTTGCTTGTTTTGAATTAATTTACTTTTTACATAGAATGTTTTTCTATTATTAATTTTTGTAAAAGTATTCAGTTTTATACTGTCATTACTTCTATAGTTAAAGCCAAATTTAGCAAAGACATTTGTGCTATCTCCAATTCCAAAATAGGCTTCATATTCTTTAAACCTGTGACTAGTATTGATATACTGCTGGGTATTATTATCTTTTCTACTATTGGTCTCAAAATTAAGAAAAGCGCCAACCCATTTTTTATTGAAATCTTGTTCCGCTTTCACTTTTGCAATTAAAAAAGAGTTGTCTTCTGCTGTTGAAGTATTTTTTAAAAAGCTACTGTTTATTGAGAATAAAGTTTTTTTCATGGTTATTTTAGATTCTATTTCATGTTTGTTACCTGAAAAAATATCTTTATAATTTAAGTTGTTAAATCGATATAAAATGGAACTATTTTTCTTGTTCTGAAGTGTTAATTCAGATTGAAAATAATTTTTAGTGGCATTATTTGTTAAAATGTTCCAATCTCGATTAAATTCAACAGGTTCCCAACCTTGTTCTGTTCTAAAATTTTGCTGAACATATTCATGAGAAATCGTACTTTTTAATTGCCATTTTTTATCTATTAAAATCTGTTGCCATTTTAATTTTGAAGCAATTGCAAGATTGCCTCCATCATCTTTGGTAGAAAACAGATTTGCATCATTATTACTGATTGCTATTTCTGAATTTACTTGCATTTTCTCGGTAAAATGGTAATTAGATTTTAAAATAAAAGTTTGTTGTTTGGTAGGTGGTGTTAGTCTAACAATTGGATTGTAATTTCCCAAATTTTCACCGACATAAACAAATACGTTTCCAAGAGCAGTGCTTCTATCTAATTTATAATCACCACTATTTAAGCCTACATTTGTAAAGGTTACAAAATAGAGTTCATCATTTTCATTTTGTGAATATTCAAAAATGTTTGTTGAACCATTCATGACTTTTTTATAGAGTATTTTATTTTCATCATAAGTATCTATAAAAGCACTTTCTGCTGTCATTAAAGCACTATTGTTTCCGGCAGCAGCTAATTTATTTTTTTGAAGATCAGTTAAATTTTGCTGAAGAGGTTGATTTTTAGCATCACTTTCGCTATAAAAATACCCGCTAATATTTAATTTTTCACTTTTATAAACTGCTTCTTCATAGGTGAGAAATCGTGTGTAGTTTCTATCTGAATACTGAAACTCTACCGCTATTCTCATATCATTGGTAATGGGATAGGTAGTGTTGAATGTAATTTCAGCCAAATTATAATCTATGGTATAGTCTTTGTTTTCACCGCGTTCTATTTGAATTCCGTTTATATACACTTTCTCGCTACCCGTAATAATTAATATTGCGGGTTCGTTACTTCTGCCATATATCTTATAGGGTCCTTGATTTCCTTCTTTACCAGTAACTTTGTACCTGTTAAATTTACCTCTAACAACTGCTCCAGAAGCTGCTACTTTTAAATTTTTATTGACTTTTGCTTCTACTCTTAACCCTGCTATCTGTTTTGCAATAGGCATAAAGTAACTTTCTTGATTTTGAAGTGAAATATCTCCAGCTTTTATCCGCCAATTATCAGTATACATCTCTATAAAAATTCGATCGAAATCAGTAAATTTTTGAGAATATCCGTTTTCTTGAATGGGTATATTTGTATCAAAAATATTGGCTCTTAAGGAAACATCTTTCGATATTTTTCCCGAGATTTCTAAATCTAATGCTGCATTTGTTACTGTATTTTGGTTGTTTCCCGATGTAATTCCTCTGCTGATGAAACCCTTGGTTTGTAGTCCTTCAAATAATTTTATTTCTGAAGTTTTTTTGTTGGTTGTTAAGCTATATAATTTCCCGGTATTTGAACCATTGGCAATGATCAATTTTTCATCAAACGGAGTGTAAGTTTTTGTAATAAAATGTGGAAGCTTAAAGTACTTTACAGTAATTTTAGCGTATTTTTTTGAGTTGATTATTAATATAGCATTGCTAAAGTCGACGTTGTATTCAGATTTAGGGATTACCTCTGAGGAAGTATTGAAAACTTTAAATTTATAAGGATTGATTGCAACAGAATCTAATGGAACCGTATCTTTTTCAATAAAAATAGTTTTCACTCTGAAATCTTTAGATATAGTTTGAGATTGGATCGAAAATCCAAAAGTTAAAAACAATAAAAAAAGAAACCTTTTTTGCATATATACTATACGTATAGAACGTAAAAATAGTTTTTTAATATGTTAAAAAATTTATATTTTTAAAAAAGAGATTGTTGTTTTACTGGGTTTTCATGAGCTAATAACCATTTTTTTCTCCAAATTCCGCCAGCATACCCTGTTAAAGATCCATCGGAACCAATAACTCTATGACAAGGAATTATAATCCAAAGTGGGTTTTTACCATTTGCAGAAGCAACTGCTCTTAGTGCCTTCACGTCACCCAAAGCTTTACTTTGTTCTAAATAACTGGTTGTTTTACCGTAAGGAATTTTTAATAATTCTTTCCATACTTTTACTTGAAACGAGGTCCCTTTCGGATTTACAATCAAATTAAAACTTGCTCTTTCTCCTTTGAAATATTCTTTTAATTGAGAAACACATTCTTGCAAACACTCTGGGGTATCCATAGGTAGCTTTTCACCAGAAATAATATCGTCATCTATGATAGAAACCTCCTGAACTCCATTTTTATCTCCAATAATTTTTGCAATACCAATGGGTGTTTTGCAATATGTAGTTTGTGCAGTTGTCATTATATTTTAAAAACATCTTTCGAATTCTGAGTTGTAATTTCTGCAATTTCTTTGAAAGAAACTTGATAAATATCTACCAATTTATCAATGATATTTGTAATGTAAGAACTTTCGTTTCTTTTTCCTCTAAAAGGTGAGGGAGCTAAATATGGAGCATCGGTCTCTAATACAATATGTTTTAAATCTATTTCATGTAAAAATGTATCAATTTTTCCATTTTTAAAAGTAGCAACTCCACCAATTCCTAATTTCATATTGTATCTAATTGCTTTTTCAGCTTGCTCTTTTGTTCCAGTAAAACAGTGAAAAATTCCATATAAGTCTTTCCCTTTCTCAGATTCTAACACTTCAAAAACTTCATCAAAAGCATCTCTACAATGAATAACAATAGGGAGGTTCTTTTCTTTTGCCCACTGTATTTGTGTTTTAAAAGCCTCTTGTTGTTGCGCTAAGAAACTTTGATCCCAATACAAATCGATTCCAATTTCGCCGATAGCAACAAATTCTTTTTTATCTATCCATTCTTTGACATGCGCCAATTCTTCTATATAATTATCTTTTACAGAAGTTGGATGCAAGCCCATCATTAAAAAGACATCAGCAGGGAAATCTTTTTCTAGTTTCAGCATACTTTCTGTGTAAGAAGAATCTATTGCAGGAATAAAAAATCTTGAAACCCCTGCATTTTTTGCACGTTGAATCATTGCTGCTTGGTCTTCGTTAAACGCACTAGAATATAAATGAGTGTGAGTGTCTGTAATCATTTGGTATATAAATTTCAAATGCAAAATTACTAAATATTCTTGCTGGAAATAGGTATTGCTTCTCGTTTTATAAAATGTACCTTTGCAAAAAAATAGTAAGAATGACTTTTGAAGATTTAGGAATCTCTAATCAGTTACAATATGCGATTGATGATTTGGGTTTTGTGAATGCAACACCCATTCAAGAACAGGCATTTTCTGTGGTAAGATCAGGGAGAGATGTTGTAGGAATTGCGCAAACAGGAACAGGTAAAACCTTTGCGTATATGTTGCCTATTTTGCAGGACTTACCATTTTCTAAGCAACAACACCCAAGAGTACTGGTATTGGTGCCTACTCGTGAGTTGGTTTTGCAAGTAGTTCATGAAATTGAAAAACTATCAAAGTATATTAACACTCGTGTTTTAGGCGTGTATGGTGGTGCAAATATAAATACTCAAAAACAATCAATTTTACAAGGGCAAGATATTATTGTTGCCACTCCAGGTCGCCTTTATGATTTGGCTTTGAGTAATGCTTTAAAATTAAAGTCCATTCAGAAGTTAGTGATTGATGAAGTTGATGTAATGTTAGATTTAGGGTTTCGCTTTCAGTTGATGAATATTTTTGATGTGATTCCTGAAAGAAGACAAAACGTTTTATTTTCGGCGACCATGACAGAAGATGTAGATGCATTAATTTATGATTTCTTTAAAAATCCTACCAAAATATCTGTAGCAGTTAGTGGAACACCACTAGATAATATAGAACAAGTTTCTTACCACATTCCTAACTTTTTTACCAAAGTTAATTTATTGAATCATCTTTTAAAAGACAAGCAAACTTTTCATAAAGTATTAATTTTTGTTGGGTTTAAAAGAAGTGCAGACTTGCTTTTTAAACATTTAGAAGTAGTTTTTGGAAGTGAAACTTGTGTGATTCACTCTAATAAAACACAGAATTACAGAATACGTTCTATCAGACAATTTGATGCGGGAAATAACCGAATTTTAGTGGCTACAGACGTAATGGCTCGTGGGTTGGATTTTGATGAAGTTTCTCATGTTATCAATTTTGATACACCAGATTTTCCTGAAAACTATATGCACAGGATTGGTAGAACTGGTCGTGCAGAGAAAGCAGGAAAGACACTCCTTTTTTCAACACAAAAAGAACGAGAGGCGAAAGCAAAAATTCAAGATTTAATGGATTATGAAATTCCTGTTTTAGAGCTTCCTGAAGAAGTTGAGATTTCTAAATTATTAACGGAAGACGAACGCCCGAGAGAAGATCAAGGGATTTCTAAAAATAGAACTTCTTTAGAATATGTTCCAGGACCCGCTTTTCATGAAAAAAGTGAAAAAAATAGTAAAACCAATCAAGGAGGGTCTTACAGAAGGGAAATTGCAAAAAAATACAAGAAACCAAAAACAAGAGGAGACAAGAATTATAACCGTAGAAATAAGAAATAACAATGCAAATTTTAACAGCGCAAGAATTGCACAACTTGGCAATGAATATTGTTGGTGAGAAGCTCCGTGAAATGGGCTATGAATTCCAGGCAATAAATAGTCAGTTAAAAAGACATCCTCAGTTTGTTTTATTCAAAAAAGGAGAACCAACTATTTTTGTACTAGTAAAAGCAACTAATAATATTCAAAATTCAAACGAATATGATGTACTTTGGATGGAAACTTTTAAAAACCATGCCAAAAAACAAAACGCAAAAGTTTGGTTTGCAGGTGTAGGAATCGCAAATGCAGAAAGTGTTGAAAGTCCTGTTTTTAAAGATCAACCTTATTATGTTGCGTTTGAAAATTTCATTAAAATTATAGAGTAGGTTCTGTTGAATAATTTTTTTTAGTAAAGTCAGAACTTTACTTTCTAGTGAATACAAAAAAACCACTCAAAAAGAGTGGTTTTTTTGTGTGAAAAAATGTAGGATTATTTAGAAGCATCTTGCTCTAATAAATCGAAAAACTGATTTAATTTAGGCATGATAATAATTTTTGTTCTTCTGTTTTTGGCCTTATTTTGTGGTGTGTTATTTTCCGCTAAAGGAACATATTGACTTCTCCCTGCTGCAATTAATCGATTTGGCTGAACACCAAATTTATATTGTAAAATTCGTGTAATTGAAGTTGCTCTTAAAGCAGATAAATCCCAATTGTCTTGAATGATGTTTCTTTTAATTGGAGTCGCGTCTGTATGGCCTTCAATCATCACTTCCATTTCAGGCTGATCGTTTATAACTTTCGCAATTTTTTCTAAAATTGTATATGCATTGTCTGTTACATTATAACTTCCACTTTTAAATAACAGTTTGTCTGATATGGATATAAATACCACCGTTTTTTCAACATTTACTTCAATATCTTTGTCTTGAATACCGTCTGTTAAATTTTGAGTTAAGTGATATTTAATAGCAAGGTTTAATGAGTCTTTTTGAGTCATTGCTTCTCTCACTCCATTGATATATTTGTCTTTCTCACTTAGTTGAGAAATAACATTTTTGATATTATCTGATGATGACTGTGTTAAAACAGTTAAATTTTCAACTTGTTTTAAAGCCGTTTTTTTATCTTCTTTTAATGCTTTTACTTGTTCTGTTAAAGTGAAAACTTTAGTGTCTTCTTTTTCTTTTTCGATGATACACTTTTGCAAATTAGTTTTTACATTTAGCAATTCTGTTTTAGTTTCATCATGCTTAGCTTGTAAAGCAACCAATTTTTTTTTTGCAACACACGAGCTCACTAAAATACCGGTTAATAAAAGTAGTGATGTTTTTTTCATTTTTTTTAGTATTAAATTTAACACCCCAAATTTAGTAAATTGTATCTACAAAAAGAACGATTAATCATACTTTGTGAAAATTTTATATATTATTTTTGTCACTAAATTTTAAATGCAATGTTTTTAAAAAAATACGCACCATTTATTATTATTCTATTAATTATTTTTTCTTGTTCTAAAGAAGCACAGAAGAGAAATTATACTTTAAAGGGATCTGTCTTTGGAACTTCATATAAAATAGTATATTTAAATGCTTCAAAAAACTATCAGAATTCTATAGATAGCTTATTTTTTCTAATGAATACTTCCTTGTCTACTTATATTCCTGTTTCGGGTATTTCTAAAATCAATAAAGGAGATACAACGGTTGTTGTTGATGATTTATTTTTAGAAGTTTTTGAAAAATCAAAAAAAATACATGGGGAAACGGATGGCTATTTTGATCCAACTGTTGGGAATCTAGTGAACGCTTGGGGGTTTGGCCCGAAAAAAGAAAAGAAAAATTTAACCGATTTAGAAGTAAAAGATCAAATGCAATTTGTAGGTTTGGAAAAGGTCGAAATAAAAAATAGAAAAGTTTTTAAAGAATTTCCTCAAATTTATTTAGATTTTAATTCTATTGCAAAAGGTTTTGGAATTGATGTTCTCGCTCGTTTTTTAAACAGTAAAAAAGTAAACAATTATTTAATTGAAATAGGAGGTGAAATTCGTACCAAAGGAACCAAAATGGACAATGTTCCTTGGGCTATAAAATTAGTTGATCCAATCGAAAAAGATCAATTTGATGGGTATAAAAATATAAACTTGTCTAATAAATCTATGGCTACATCTGGTAATTACAGAAAGTATAGATACTCCGAATCTGGACAAAAATTTGTTCATACAATAAATCCAAAAACGGGCAAAGCTACAGAAAGCAATTTGTTAAGTGCTTCTGTAATTGCAAACCTAGATTGCGCTGATGTAGATGCTTATGCAACAGCCTTTATGGCCATGGGCTTAAAAAAAACCATAGAATTTTTAGGGAAGCACAAAAATATAGATGCTATTTTATTGTTTACAGATGAAGAGGGTCATTTGAAAGAGTACAATACAACTACCTTTAACTAGTTTTTATTTCGATTTCATTGAAGAATTATTTTTACTTTTTGTAACAGACAGGGAGAATTTCATTTTTCATTAAGCAAAAACGATCTAGTTCTTTTGAAGAAATTTTTTGTGAATATTCAATTTCATCAACTTTAAACCCCACAGAACGAAGTTTGTCAAAATAATCTCTACCATAAACCCTTACGTGGTCATACTGTCCAAATATTTTAGTACGTTCTTCTTTATTTGTAATAGCATCATCTTCAAAGGTTTTTTGTCTTGATAAATCTTGGGGTATTTGAAAAATGCCAAACCCCTCTTTTTTTAAAACTCTAAATAATTCTTGCATTGCTTTTTTATCATCAACAATATGCTCTAATACATGATTGCAAAAAACAACATCAAATGACTGATCTTCAAATGGTAGGTTGCAAATATCCGCCTTTACATCTGCAATAGGAGATTCTAAATCTGAAGTAACGTAGTCGAGGTTCTTTTGTTTTTTAAAGAGATCTAAAAAACATTGTTCCGGAGCAATGTGTAAAGTTTTTAGTTTTTTTTTGGAAGTAAAAAAAGAAGTTTCATTTTTTAAAAACAACCACATTAATCGGTGTCTTTCTAGAGACAGCGTTGATGGAGACAGCGCATTTTTTCGCTGATTTTCATAACCATAGGGTAAAAACCTACGAAAAGACTTCCCATCTATTGGATCTGTATAGGTATCTCCTTTTAAAAGGAGCGCAATGATTGGCCTTGCTATGTAGCTAGCTTTTATCAACCAAGGTCTTGGAATTGTATTTAATATGTATTTAAATAGTAACACAAATTTTTATGAATTTGTTCTAAATTCTTCTTCCTCATCAGTAACTATCCCCAGAGCTTCATGCACGTATTTGAAGGTAGATAGTAATTCTGGTTTTCCATTAACGATGGCTATATTGTGTTCAAAATGAGCGGAAGGCTTACTATCTAAAGTAGTAATAGTCCAACCATCATTGTGATGTCTGATTTTATGAGTTCCTAAATTGGTCATTGGCTCTATGGCAACAACCATTCCTTCTGTAAATTTTTTTCCTCTTCCTCTTTTCCCGTAATTAGGCATTTCTGGGTCTTCATGCATTTCTCTTCCCAATCCGTGTCCTACTAATTCTCGAACAACTCCGTACCCATGGTCTTCTGTAAATTTTTGAATGGCAAAACCAACATCGCCAACTCGATTGCCAACTTTAAACTCTCGAATGCCAACGTACAAGCTCTCTCTAGTTACCTCTAATAGCTTCTTAGTTTCTGCTGCAATTTCACCAACAGCAAATGTGTATGCATGATCTCCATAAAAGCCATTTTTTTTAGCCCCACAATCTATAGAAATAATATCTCCTTCTAGTAGAGGTTTTTTATTTGGAATACCATGTACAACTTGAGAATTAGGACTCATACAAAGTGTATTTGGAAAATCATATAATCCTAAAAATCCAGGAATAGCACCTTCTGACCTGATGAAATCTTCTGCAAGTTTGTCTAAATATAAAGTAGAGATTCCAGGTTTTACTTCTTTTGCAAGCATGCCTAATGTCTTAGAAACGATTAAAGCACTTTCGCGCATAATTTCTATTTCCTCTCTGTTTTTTATTTGAATCATCTTAAAAAATTGAGCCGTAAAGTTACTACATTTTAGAGAACTAAAAGAACGATCTATTATTTGAAAAAAGAGAAAAAACCTTTCCTCTTTCTTTGAGGTGGTTCATAGTTTAAAATGAGTTTATAAATAGCTGTCCACCCCAAAAAACCGCCAATATTTCGATCGTCAATAAATAAATTTGCATTGATTTTACGACTGTATTTTTCCTCATAATTTTCTTCGGGAAAGCTTTTGTTTACAGCATAAAATTCGATTCCGTTTTCTTTACAGAAAGCTACGGCTTCTTCCAGTCTTTCGCCACTTCTATAGGTCCACAGAATTAAACGATGTCCTTCAGATTGTAGTTTTTTTAAGGTTTCAAATGCAAAAATCATAGGTTTTCCCACTTTTGGATATTTATCTTCCACAATGGTGCCGTCAAAATCTACTGCAATAATTAATGAGTTATTTGGTATCATTAGTTTTCGTATGAATGTTTATAAGCTTTTTCTGAAACAATTTGTAGCATGTCTTTTTCTAGAGATTCTCTCGCGTATTCTACATATCTACCAATTTCCTTTCCTTGTTTGTAAAAAATAAAGGTTGGTACTTTTTTGATGTTAAAACCTTTTTGTAAGTTTTTAGGAGTTTTTTTATTTCTATTAACGGCTATTAACTCTAAGTCTTTTGTATTGAAACCTATTTGATCTAAGATTTTAAAAAATTGTGGAACTTCTCTCTTGCTGTCACCACACCAAGAACCCATAAAGCCTTTAATTGTAATTCCTTTTATTTCTTTTTTAAGGGATGCAATCGATGATGAATCTGGTTTGTAGCCTTTGTAATTCTTGTCAAACCACCCTTTATATGGTTCTTGATTGAAAGATTTTCTCTCCGAGAAACCAATTAAATCAATAGTTCTATTTTTTTCCGATGTCACTTTTTGCTTTATCTTACAAGAAGATAGTGCGATTAGGATAGTAACTAAAAATAGTTTTTTCATTTTTAAAGATGAAATTATAATAATGAACTTTGCGTCATTTCTTTGGGTTGTTTTACACCCATTAAATCTAAAATTGTAGGAGCAATATCTCCTAATATACCATTTTTTATTGTTTTAATTTCTTTATCGATTAGAATAAAAGGTACAGGATTTGTAGTGTGTGCAGTATGTGGAGATCCATCAGGGTTCATCATTGTTTCACAGTTACCATGATCTGCAATTAGTAGTATGGAGTATCCGTTTTCTAAACCAGTCTCTATAACTTCTTGAGCACATTTGTCTACAGCTTCACAGGCTTTTATTGCTGCCTCCATAATGCCTGTATGGCCAACCATATCTCCGTTTGCAAAATTCAAACAAACAAAATCAGCTTCTCCTTTTTCTAAATCTTCGCACAAAGCATCTTTTAATTCAAAGGCACTCATTTCGGGTTTTAAGTCGTAAGTAGCTACTTTTGGTGAGTTTCTTAGGATTCTAGCTTCTCCTTTAAAAGGGGCTTCTTGTCCACCAGAAAAAAAGAAAGTTACGTGAGGGTACTTTTCGGTTTCTGCAATTCTAATTTGTTTTTTTCCTGCTTTAGATAATACTTCACCTAAGGTATTTTTAATATTATCTGTATTGTAAATAACATTTACCCCTTTAAAATTCTCGTCATATAAGGTAATTGTTGTGAAATAAAGTTCTAATTTTTTCATTCCATATTCTGGAAAATCGTTTTGAGACAGTGCGTTCGTTAATTCTCTACCTCTATCAGTTCTGTAGTTAAAGAAAAGCACAACATCGCCTTCTTTTATCTGAGATTTTGGAGAGCCATCTTCATTTGCAACAATGATAGATTTATGAAATTCATCTGTAATTCCGGCTTCATAATTTTTATTCATTTCAGCAATTGGGTCTGTTGTTTTTAAACCAATTCCATTTACAACACCATCATAGGCTTCTTTGACACGTTCCCATCGATTGTCTCTATCCATTGCATAGTAACGTCCGGTAACAGAGGCTAATTCTCCGGTACTTTCTTTCATGTATTCTTGGATTTCGTTGACAAAATAAGTTCCAGATTTCGGGTCACAATCACGACCATCTGTGAATGCATGTAAATACACATTCTCTACCTGATTTTCTTTTGCAACATCTAATAATCCTTTTAAATGATTAATATGAGCATGTATTCCACCATTAGAAAGTAAGCCTAATAAATGAACATCTTTTTGATTCTCTTTTGCATACTTATAGGTGTCTAGTAATACTTTTTCACTGCCAAGTGTTTTTTCTTTAACCGCTTTGTTTATGCGAGCTAAATTCTGATAGACTATTCTACCAGCACCTAAATTCATGTGGCCAACCTCAGAATTTCCCATTTGTCCCTCGGGTAACCCAACATGTTCTCCATCGGTTCTTAATTTTGCGTTCGGATATTTAGTATATAAACTATTAATATATGGTGTTTTTGCATTGTAAATAGCAGAGACTTTTGGATCTTGAGTGATTCCCCAGCCATCTAGAATCATAAGTATAACTTTCTTATTCATTATTTTAATTAATTAAAATTTAAGAGTAAAAATAAGAAAGATTTTTGGCTTGATTTTAATTTTTTTACGAAACCGATAGCGTAGACCCTCTTTCTTAAATATGACGATTAAAGAGTGTTTATAGATATGATTTTTGGCGTTTAAGATCATTTTTAACAATTGTTTTTTTAATTATGATAACCATATTTAATTGAAGTTTTAACAGCTAAAAAGTGTATATTCATCATTTTAATGCGTATTATTGTAAGAATAATTCAATAAAGTTTAGATGATTCTCCATTTTGAATTGAACGAAGTCACTAAAAAATTACCCAAACATTTGCATAAGTTTGTGGTAAAACAACCTTATGAGGAGTATACGGCTCAAAACCAAGCTGTTTGGCGATATGTAATGAGAATGAATGTAGAATATCTAAGCAGGGTAGCACACAGGTCATATTTGAGTGGTTTAGAGAAAACAGGTATCTCTTCAGAAAATATCCCTTATTTAGAAGGGATGAATAGAATTTTAAAAGAAATAGGATGGGCTGCTGTTTCTGTTGATGGTTTTATTCCTCCAAACGCTTTTATGGAATTTCAAGCCTATAATGTCTTGGTAATAGCTTCAGACATAAGAACTATTGATCACATAGAATATACTCCTGCACCTGACATTATTCATGAAGCTGCAGGTCATGCGCCAATTATTTCTAATCCAGAATATGCAGCATATTTAAGAAGATTCGGAGAAATAGGAAGTAAAGCAATTTCATCTTCTAAAGATTATGAGATGTATGAAGCGATCCGGCTTTTATCAATTTTAAAAGAAGACCCACACTCCACAAAGAAAGAGATAAAAATTGCTCAAGAGAAAGTTGAGTATCTTCAAAATAACATGGGTGAACTATCGGAGATGGCACAAATTAGAAATTTACATTGGTGGACAGTAGAATATGGTTTGATAGGAACTCTAGGAAATCCAAAGATCTATGGAGCCGGTTTACTTTCCTCAATTGGAGAAAGCACTTGGTGCATGCAAAAACAAGTTAAAAAATTGCCCTATACGATTGATACAGCAACTATAAATTTTGACATAACTAAGCCTCAACCACAATTATTTGTAACACCAAATTTTGCTCATTTAAGTCTCGTTTTAAATGAGTTTGCGAATACGATGGCCATGAGAAAAGGAGGCATAAAAGGTGTTCGAAAATTAATTAATTCAGAAAATTTAGGAACGATCGAATTAACAACGGGCATTCAAATTTCTGGTATTTTTACGAAAGTAATTGAACACATGAATAAAGTAGCTTATTTTCAAACAATTGGGCCAACAGCTTTAGCAAATAGGGATAAAGAATTAATTAGTCACGGAATAACAAATCATGCAAAAGGTTTTGGAAGTCCTGTTGGAAAGTTAAAAGGAATTAATTTACCAATTGAAGATATGAGTCCCAGAGACCTAAAAGCATATGGGATATACGAAGGTGAACAGAAAACCTTAGAATTTGAAAGTGGAATCGTTATAAGAGGAAGAGTCATTACGGGAACTAGAGATTTAAGAGGTAAGATTTTAATTATTTCTTTTGATAATTGTACAGTTACTCATAAGGATGAAATTTTGTTCGAATCAGATTGGGGTATCTATGATATGGTCATAGGGAAAGCAGTAGTTTCTGCTTATGCAGGTCCTGCCGATGTTAATTCTTTTCTAGAACTAGGCAAAGTATCAGAAACAAAAACACCTAAAATTTCCTATTCAAATAAAGAGCAGTTATTAAATAAGCTGTATGCCGAAGTTAAAAATATGCGAGAAGAAAATACTTCAACAAATAAAAAAATAACAGAAATATTTAATCAGTTAAAAACTCAATTTCAGTTAGATTGGTTATTGATTTTAGAATTATATGAATTAGCTTTGCAAAATAATTACATGATAAAATCTGCTATTTTACAGAAACTTGAACAATTGAAGAACAATAAAAGTTTCACTAGGTTAATTGAAAACGGATTAGTTTTGTGTAAAAAACACTAAAATTGTGTTGGTTTACTTAACACTTTTAAGAGAAAAAATATGGGCGAAGAAATTAAAAAATATCTAGAAAAAGGAGCTGTTGTTTTAGATGTAAGAACACAACAAGAATGGGACGAAGGTCACACAGAAGGTGCAGAACATATTGTTTTAACACTTATTCCTTCAGAAATAGATAAAATTAAATCTTGGAATAAGTCAGTTATAGCTGTTTGTAGAAGTGGTGGCAGAAGTGGTCAAGCAACCGATTTCTTAAAGAGTAATGGGGTTGATATTATTAACGGAGGTCCTTGGCAAAATGTAGATCAATACGTTGATAAATTATAATTATAGAAGCCTTTCAACGATTTTTTTTAGGTTTTCTGTAAGCGTAAATTTCTACTAAGTATAGCATCAATAAGGTTCCCATTGACATGGGTTCAAAATAATTACATGCAATCCTACATTTATATAAAACCGATTCTTTTACTCGCTTCATTTATCGTAAGAAAAGTATGATGATTTTTTATTGATGTTGATAAAGAACCGTTTTAAAAATTAATGAAAGGAAATTGAGTTCTTATCTTTTCTTTTTTACTCTCTAGGTTTTGTAGAAAATTTTGGTGTTTTTCTGAGTTTTTATCAAAGGGTTTATGTGCCATTCCTTTTTGAATTAATTCAATTTCTTTCATTATTGACCCTGTGTTTTCCTCAAACCAAGTTTCATTAAATTTTTCCCAAATGTAGTTTATTGCAATTTTATTAGGGTGTATCATATCTTCAGAATAAAACCGGTAATCTCTCAATTCATCCATCATAATTTCATAAGAAGGAAAATAAGATACATTTTTACAATCAACGATGTTATGTATTGCTGCAATTAAGTGAGATTTACTTTGTGTATTTTCTATAAAACCATCTTTTAAATGTCTGATAGGAGAAACGGTAAAAAGAACGTTTATATCTTTATTTATTGATTTTAAAAGAGAAATAATAGTTTTTAAACTTTTATTTATTTCAACAATAGAAAGTAATTCTTTTGAAAATTTTTTTTGTGGAATTTTATGACAATTTGCAACTACAGCATCTGTTTCTATAGATCGATAAACCCAAGATGTTCCTAGAGTGATTATAATATGAGTTGCTTTTTTAAGTTTTTTATTTGTTGCCTGAACGGAAGAGTTTAATTTCTTTAAAAGGATTTCTTGATTGGATGAACTTAAATTAGAATGCGCATCAAAAGAATGCCAACGTTCATCTTGGAAAATTAAATCTTTAGAGACATATTCTTTTTTATTGATTGCATTTGTGATTAGATTTTCTATTGCTTTTGGATGAAATAAAATTCCGAATGGGTTTTGATGCGTTTGAAATTTAAAATAAGTTAGTTTATTGCCAATATTTTTTGAAAAACAAGAACCTAATAAAACAAGTTTAGAATTGTAGTTTATCCTGTTTTTTGTTTCTTTTTTTAGTATAATTTTAGTTTGCAGATTCATTTAATAATGTTTTTGAAACCATAAATTAAAGAACTCCTATTATGTAGGAAGGTCTTAAGATAAAAAAGGGGATTACAGTTACACAAGATATGCTCTTGTTTTTTCTAGAGCTTTTTGAATCCCCGCTGGATTTTTTCCGCCGGCAGTTGCAAAGAAATTTTGTCCGCCGCCGCCGCCATGAATTAACTTACCCAACTCTCTAACTACTCTTCCTGCATCGTAACCTCGTTCGGTTACTAGCTCTTTAGAAATATAACACGTTAACATAGCTTTGCCTTCTGATGGAGTAGACGCAAATAATAAAAATAAATTTTTATGTTCTTTTCCAATGCTAAAAGCTAGGTTTTTAATTCCGTTTGCATCTAAATCTATTTTTGTTGCTAAAAATTGAACACCGTTAATTTCTTGTAATTGATTTTTTAATTCTCCAGACAAATTTTGTGCTTTCTCTTTAAGCAATTGTTCAATTTGTTTTTGCAAAGAAGCGTTTTCCTCCTGAAGTTTCTGAACTGCTTTCGCAGGGTTTTTAGCATTACTTAGTAAATTTTTAATTTCAAATAGAGTACTGTTATTTTCTAAATAAAAACTTTTCACGGCATCATTGGTAATGGCTTCAATTCTTCTAATTCCTGCGGCTACCGCACCTTCAGATGTAATTTTAAAATGCCAAATATCTCCGGTATTTTTTACATGAGTTCCACCACACAATTCAATCGATTGTCCAAATTTAATAGCTCTAACGGTATCGCCATATTTTTCCCCAAATAAAGCCATGGCACCTTCATCAATTGCTTGTTGCATGGGTATATTTCTTTTTTCTATCAAAGGTAGTTTTCCAGAAATACGTGCATTTACGAAGTTTTCTACATCCTGTAATTCATCAACGGATAATTTAGAAAAATGAGAAAAATCGAAGCGTAAATATTTAGAGTGAACAGCGGACCCTTTTTGTTCAACATGGGTTCCTAAAACTTCTCTTAATGCTTGATGCAAAAGATGCGTTGCTGTATGGTTGCACTCTGTTCTATATCGCTGTTTAGCGTCTACAACAGCGTTTAAAGTTTCATTTAAGTGTCTGGGTAGGTTTTTTGAAAAGTGAATAATTACATTGTTTTCTTTTTTGGTATCTAAAATATAAACGACATCACCATTCGGAACTTCTAAATATCCTTTGTCGCCAACTTGTCCTCCCCCTTCCGGGTAAAAAGGAGTTAAATTAAATACAAGTTGATACATTTCTCCCTCTTTTTTAGAGTTAACTTTTCTATATTTTGTTAATTTTACTTTCGCTTCTAGAGCATCATACCCTATGAATTCTTCTTCAGCATCATTCAATAAAATCGTCCAATCATCAGTAGACATTTCACTGGCAGCCCTCGACCTATTTTTTTGTTTCTCAAGTTTTATTTCAAATCCTTTTTGGTCTAGGGTCAACCCCTTTTCAGAAAGAATTAAAGAGGTTAAATCTATAGGGAAGCCATAAGTATCATACAATTCAAAAGCTTTATCACCCGAGACTTCATTTCCGGTAGTATTTTCTATAATTCTATCTAACAAAAGCAATCCTTGATCTAAAGTTCTTAAGAATGATGTTTCTTCTTCTTTAATTACATTTTCAATCAATTGTTTTTGAGCGTTTAATTCAGGAAAAGCGGTTCCCATTTTTTCACTCAAAATATTTACTAACCTATGAATAAACGGCTCTTTTTTATTTAGAAATGTAAATCCGTAACGAACGGCTCTTCTCAAGATTCTTCGAATAACGTAGCCAGCACCAGTATTACTTGGTAATTGCCCATCTGCAATAGAAAATGCAACTGCTCTCACATGATCAGAAATCACACGAATTGCAATATCTTGCTTTAAATCCACTCCATATTTTACATCGGTAATCGTTTCGATTTCTCTAATTATTGGTGTAAAAACATCAGTATCATAATTAGATGTAACCCCCTGCATTACCATACATAAGCGTTCAAAGCCCATACCTGTATCTATATGCTTGTTTGGTAAATCTTCTAAAGAACCATTTGCTTTTCTGTTGTATTGCATAAAAACTAAGTTCCAGATTTCTACCACTTGAGGATGGTCTTTATTCACTAAATCTTTACCATCAAGGGTTGCTTTTTCTTCTGCAGAACGAATGTCTACATGAATTTCAGAGCAGGGGCCACAAGGTCCTTGATCTCCCATTTCCCAGAAATTATCTTTTTTATTTCCCTTTAAAATTCGGTCTTCAGAAATAAATTGTTTCCATAAATCATAAGCTTCCGTATCCATTTTTAAGTGATCATCATCAGATCCCTCAAAAACTGTGACGTATAAAATATCCTTATCAATTTTATATACTTCGGTCAATAATTCCCATGCCCAAGCAATAGCATCTTTTTTAAAGTAATCACCAAAAGACCAATTTCCTAACATCTCAAATAAAGTATGGTGATAAGTATCATAACCAACTTCTTCTAGATCATTGTGTTTCCCTGAAACACGCAAACATTTTTGAGAATCGGATATTCTACTTTTTTTAGGAGTACCGCTACCTAAGAAATATTCTTTAAATGGTGCCATTCCAGAATTTACAAACATTAAAGTAGGGTCATCCTTTGTTACCATTGGTGAAGAAGGCAAAATTAAATGCCCTTTTTCTTGGAAAAAGTTTAAAAAAGTAGAACGAATATCTTGTGATTTCATACAAACAGAAGTTTCCAATAACTGGTATTAAATTAATTTATTTTAATAAAAACTGCAAAAAAAAGCGGTTGTAAAAACATTTTGTAAATTTGTGATTACTGATAATGAATTTCAAATATAAAACTCTCTTCAAGAGTACAAAAATAGTATATTTAGAATTATGGCAAAAGTAAAATATTATTACGATACAGATACGCTGTCTTACAGGAAAATTGAAGTAAAAAAAAGCGATTATTATAAGAGGAGTATTATAGGGGTATTGGCAGTTGTACTAATTGCTTTTTTTGGTTTTATTGGTTTTAGCCAGTTTTTAATGTCTCCAAATGAAAGGTCTCAAAAAAGAGAGCTTGATAATTTAAAATTACATTTTGAAATCATTGAAAAAAGATTGGCAGAAAGTTCAAAAGTATTGGCACAATTACAAGAGCGAGACAATACAATTTATCGTGTTTATTTTGAAGCGAATCCAATACCAGATGAACAGAGAAAAGCTGGTTTTGGAGGGGTAAATCGTTATAAGTACATAGACGGGTTTGACAACTCTGCCATGATTGAAAAAGTAACAAGAGAGTTGGATATTTTATCGAAGCAAATGGTGGTGCAATCGAAATCTTTAGATGAAATTGTTGTATTGGCAAAAAATAAAAAAGAAATGTTAGCTTCGATACCAGCAATTCAGCCAGTTGCAAATAAAGAATTGAAACGAATGGCTTCTGGCTATGGTTATCGAATACATCCAATATACAAAACTAGAAAGTTTCATTGGGGAATGGATTTTTCTGCTCCAAGAGGAACACCCGTCTATGCCACCGGAAATGGAAAAATTGAGAAAGTTAAACGATCTAGAAGAGGCTATGGAAACCAAGTGAAAATAGATCATGGATTTGGGTATAAAACTTTTTATGCGCATTTAGAAAAATACACCGTTCGTAAAAATCAAAAAGTAAAACGAGGAGATTTGATTGGTTATGTTGGCACTTCAGGAACCTCTACAGCACCTCATTTGCATTATGAAGTGATTAAAGGAAATAGAAAATTAAACCCTGTCTATTTTTATTTTAGTGATTTAACTCCAGAGGAATATGATAGAATGTTAGAATTGGCATCACAAGAAAATCAATCATTAGACTAATGAATATAGAACTACCCGAAAAAAGGTATTATAAGATAGGTGAAGTAGCCAAAGCTTTTAATGTAAATACTTCTTTAGTTCGTTTTTGGGAAAAAGAATTTGATATTATCAAGCCCAAAAAAAATCCCAAAGGGAATCGTTTGTTTACCCAAGAAGACATTAAAAATTTCAAATTAATATTCAATTTAGTAAAAGAAAGAGGTTTCACTTTAGATGGGGCAAAACAAAAACTAAAGGAAAATCCCGAATCTACAATCCATACGTTTGAGATTATTAGTAGGTTGGAGGCTGTGAAAGCAGAATTGATTAAAATTAAAAATCAACTTTAAAAATAAAAATATGTCTAAAAAGTATATTGATTTAGATACTTTAAAATACATACTTTATGACGTTCATAATATAGAAGATCTTCTTATAAGAGAGCGGTTTCAAGACCATGATGTAGAGGCTTTAGATCTTTTTTTAGACTCCATTAAAGAATTTTCAGATAGAGAATTATATCCATTTTTTAAAGAAATGGACGATACCCCTGCGCATTATCAAGACGGAACTGTTATTGTTCATGAACAAGTAGATGTAATGATGAAAAAAGGAGGAGAATTAGGAATCATTTCAGCCTCTTTTGATTACGATGATGGCGGTTTGCAAATTCCGTTTATGGCGCATCAAGCTGCCGCATATATTTTAGATGCCGCAAATAATCACCTACCTGGTTACGCAGGTTTAACTCAAGGAGCAGCCGAATTAATTATTGAATTCGGAACTAAAGAATTAAACAAAGCCTATGTTCCAAAAATGCTCTCAGGAACTTGGGGAGGAACTATGTGTCTCACAGAGCCTCAGGCAGGAAGTTCTTTGTCGGATATTGTTACAAAAGCAACTCCCACTGAGAATGGTTTTTACAAACTATCTGGACAGAAAATATTTATTTCTGGAGGCGATCATCAATACGCAGAAAACATTGTGCATTTGGTATTGGCAAGAATAGAAGGCGCACCCCAAGGGACCAAAGGAATTTCTTTATTTGTTGTTCCTAAAAACAGACCAAAAGAGGATGGCACTTTAGAATACAATGATGTAATGACCGTTGCAGATTTTCAGAAAATGGGTCAACGTGGATATTGTACCACTCATTTAGTTTTTGGCGATTCAGACGACTGTAGAGGTTGGTTGGTAGGGGAAGAGAATAAAGGGTTGGCACAAATGTTTCTGATGATGAATGCAGCAAGAATTGCTGTTGGGAGAGGTGCTGCAGCAATTGCAATGGCAGCCTATAGAACTTCTTTGCAATATGCAAATGAACGACCACAAGGAAGAAAACTGACAAGTACAGGAAAGAAAAACCCAACGGAAAAGCAAAGTTTAATTATCGAACATCCAGATGTAAGAAGAATGTTATTGCTTCAGAAATCAATTGTTGAAGGTTCTCTAAGTTTGGTTTTATTAGCTTCTAAATACCATGATATTATTCATTCATCTACAGATAAAGACGAAAAAGAAAAATATGATTTATTATTAGAAATGATCATTCCAATTGTAAAAACTTTCCCCTCAGAAGCAGGTTCTTTATCAGTAAATACAGGTTTGCAAGTTTTAGGGGGTTATGGATTCTGTACCGATTTTAAATTGCAACAGTATTACCGAGATATTAGAATTTCTGCCCTGTATGAGGGAACTACAGGTATTCAATCTCAAGATTTATTAGGAAGAAAAGTATCCTTACAAAATGGAAAAGCATTGGAGCTATTGGCTTCAGAAATAATGCATACAGTTCACTTAGCTTCTAACCATTCTGATTTAAAGCCATATGCGGATCAATTGGAAAATAAACTGCAATTATCTCAAAAAATACTTCAAAAATTAATCCCTTTTGCAATGAAAGGGAATTATGAGCGCTACTTATCGGATGCTAATTTATTTATGGAGTTCATGAGTGTGTTGGTGCTAAGCTGGTTGTGGTTAGAAATGGCAGTAAATTCGAAAGAGACACTAGAATCTGGCATTTTAAAATACGAGGAAGATTTTTATGAAAGTAAAATTCATACCATGAAATTTTATTACAAGTACGAACTTCCAAAAACAATATCCCTAGCGGAATCATTAATGAGCGATGAGGTACTAACAATCAAACAAGACAAAGAATATATTATATAATGACACATATTTCCAAACAATTTACATTAGAAGGTAAAGTTGCAATTATAACGGGTTCAAGCAAAGGGATAGGAAAAGCAATTGCCAAAGGATTTGCAGAAAACGGAGCGCAAGTTATTATTTCAAGTAGAAGTCAGGAAGCGTGTAACGAAGTTGTTGAGGAATTTAAAAAAGAAGGGTTAAATGCAATCGGAATTTCCTGTCATATTGGAAAACCTGAACAGCGTGAAAAATTAATCACCCAAACAATTGCCGCTTTTGGTCGTCTTGATATTTTAGTAAATAATGCTGCAATTAATCCAGTTTTTGCACCCATTGAAGAAGTAGATTCTGCTGTTTTTGATAAAATTATGGACGTAAATGTAAAGGCTCCATGGAGTTTATCGAACATGGCATTGCCTCATTTAAAGGCGAATAAAAAGGGAAGTATTATCAACATTGCTTCTGTTGAAGCATTGACTCCTGGTCTGGGTTTAGGAATTTATAGCACTAGCAAAGCAGCTATTTTGATGTTGTCTAAAAATCAAGCAAAAGAATGGGGGAAATACGGAATTCGTGTAAATGCTATTTGCCCAGGTTTGATCAAAACAAAATTTAGTGCAGCACTTTGGCAAAACGAAAAAATACTTGGAAAAATTCAGAAATCATTGCCAAGCGCAAGAATGGGCATGCCTGAAGAGATGGTTGGCTTGGCTTGTTTGTTAGCTTCAGACGCTGGGGGGTATATGACGGGTGGTGTGTATACCGCCGATGGAGGATATATGATTGCTGGATAAAAAAATAAATATGAACTTTGATTACTCAAATAAATCAATTGAAATACAGCAAAAGCTAAGCGCTTTTATAGAAGAACACATTGTTCCTGTAGAAGCAGAATACATTGCTTTTCAGGCAGATGCAAACAATATGTGGCAACGTTTCCCAAAAATAGAAATGTTAAAACAAAAAGCAAAAGATGCAGGCTTATGGAATTTATTTCTGCCTAGTAACTATGGTGATTTAAGCCCGGGATTTACCAATCTAGAGTATGCTCCATTGGCAGAAATTATGGGTAAAAAAATTTGGATTTCAGAAATCTTTAACTGCTCTGCTCCAGATACTGGAAATATGGAAGTATTAGCAAAATATGGAAACGCTACTCAAAAAGAAAAATGGTTAACACCACTTATGAATGGCGAAATTCGTTCTGCATTCTTAATGACAGAACCAGATGTAGCCTCTTCAGATGCAACAAATATTGAAACCTCTATTGAATTAGATGGCGATGAATATGTTATTAATGGAAGAAAATGGTGGTCTTCAGGTGCTATGGATCCACATTGTAAGGTAGCCATTGTAATGGGAAAAACCGATGTAAAGGCTGCGCGGCACCAACAACAAAGTATGGTTTTGGTTCCGATGGACACGCCAGGATTAAAAATCATCAGACCGCTTTCAGTTTTAGGCTTTTATGATTCACCAGAAGGGCATGCAGAGATTCAGTTAACAAATGTTCGAGTGCCCATTCAAAACTTAATTTTAGGAGAAGGAAGAGGTTTTGAAATTGCACAAGGTAGATTAGGTCCTGGAAGAATTCATCATTGTATGCGCTTGGTAGGTATGGCTCAATATGCTTTAGAAGTTATGTCTTATCGAACCCTTGAAAGAGAGGCTTTTGGGAAGAAGTTTTACGATTACAGCAGTATACGACAGGAAATCGCTAAATCTCAGTGTGAAATTGAGCAAGCACGACTATTAACTTTATCTGCTGCAGATAAAATGGATAAATTAGGTAATAAAGCAGCAAAAGATATCATTGCTATGATAAAAATTGTTGCGCCAAGTATGGCTTTAAAAGTGATTGACCGCGCCATGCAAATTTTAGGTGGAAAGGGAGTGAGTCAAGATACATATTTACCTCATTATTTTGCAATTGCTAGAATATTGCGTTTGGCAGATGGCCCTGATGAAGTTCACATGTATCAATTGGGTAAAAGTTGTATTAAAAAATACGGAAACTCTTAAAATGGTGCAACAAAAGGTTAGAAAAGGAGAAGAATTGAATGCCGTTTTGTTGAAAAGCTATTTGCAAAAAAATAATTTAATTGATTCTGTGAAAAGCACTTTGTTTGTTGAACAATTTACGCATGGTTTTTCTAATTTAACGTATTTATTACAAATTGAGAATAAAGACTACGTTTTAAGAAAGCCTCCTATCGGAGCGATCAAAAGAGGTCATGATATGGGACGTGAATTTAAAGTCCAAAGTACTTTGAAATCGGCTTTTCCTATGGTGCCAAAAATGTATGTATTTTCAGAAGATGAAGCTATTGTTGGTAGTCAGTTTTATCTGATGGAGAAGGTGAATGGAGTTATTTTAAACGTCAAAGAAGCGACACAAAGAAAAATAGCTACAGCTGATTTTAAAACAATTGCAAACACTTGGTTAGATACCTTAGTAACCTTGCATAATGTTGACTATAAAGGAATAGGTTTGTCTGATTTGGGGAAGCCAAATGGGTATGTAGAAAGACAGGTTACCAATTGGGGAAAGCAGTATTTAAAAGCAAAAACAAATGAATATCCAGAAGTTGAAATCGTGATGCGATGGATGCAAGAAAACCAGCCAACAAGCTATGATCATTGTTTAATTCATAATGATTATAAGTATGACAATATTGTCTTTAAAGATGATTATTGGCATGAAGTTACTGCAGTTTTAGATTGGGAAATGGCAACTTTAGGAGATCCATTAATGGATTTAGGAACTTCTTTAGCTTATTGGACGGTAGCTTCGGATGACGATTTTATAAAACAAGGGATTCCATCACCAACTGTTTTTGAGGGCAATCCAATACGAAGTGAAATTGCAAAAATGTACGCTGAAAAATCAGGAAGATCGATCGAGAATGTAGTTTTTTATTACGTTTTCGGGTTGTTTAAAATAGCTGTAATTGCGCAACAAATTTACTATCGATATCGGCAGGGCTGGACGACAGATATTCGTTTTGCTAATTTGAATAAAGCAGCCGAATTGTGTTGTAAATTAGCGTTAAATGCTATTAAAACCAATAAAATTGATTAAAAATAGCAATTATTATAGGTGGGTATTGAGGTACAATTACAGGATGCAGTTTTTAATTGTGAAAAAGGCAAATAAAAAATGAGTTTTTTAAGCAGCTGAAAATGAAGCTCTATCTAAGAGTATTAAAAGCGGCAGCCTTATCCAATTCAATATTAATATTTTGTAAATAAGTATGGAAGTAAAAAATAAAATAGTTATCGTTACAGGTGCAGGGTCAGGAATTGGAAAAGCGACAGCAATTCATTTTGCAAAATATGGTGCAATTGTTGTAGTTGCTGACATTAATTTAGAAAGTGCTCAAAAAGTTGTGGAAGAAATTGTAACAAATGGAGGTATCTCTCGCTCTATAAAAGTAAACGTTGCGAAGTTTGAAGAGGTTGATTATTTAATCAAGGCAACTATTAAAGAGTTTGGACGATTGGATGTGATCGTAAATAATGCTGGTATTGGACCAAATTTATTAAGAACACACGAATCCTCTTTAGAAGATTGGAACAGGGTGATTGCAGTGAATCAAACAGGTGTTTTTTATTGCATGAAGTTGGCCTTAGTAGAATTTTTAAGACAAGGTGGAGGTACTATTGTAAATATTGCTTCATTAGCAGGATTAAAAGCATCACCCAATAATATAAGTTACAGTGCTAGTAAATTTGCTGTAGTTGGAATGACAAAATCTGTAGCTATGGAATATGCAACGAAAAATATTCGAGTAAATGCTGTGTGTCCTGGGTATACAGAATCTGCTTTATTAGACCAGTTAATAGCAGCAAAACCAGAAATGGATGCAATTTTAAAAAGTGTAATACCTATGAAACGCTATGGGAAAGCAGAAGAAATTGCTGAAGCTGCAGTTTGGCTAGCATCAGATAATACAAAATTTATAACAGGACAAACCATTACTTTAGATGGAGGAACATCTTTGTAAAACAACAATAATTAACAAATATAAAATAGAACAAAAATGAAAAAATGGCTTCCATTAATAATTACAATAGTAGTAGTATACATTGGCTACAGTTGGGCAAAAGGAATAAATAATACGGCTGTGGTGAATCAAGAAGACGCGAAAGCTGCATGGTCTAACGTAGAAAGTGCGTATCAACGAAGAAATGATTTGATAGGTAACTTGGTAAAAACAGTTCAAGGTGCAGCAGATTTTGAAAAATCAACGTTGACAGAAGTTGTTAATGCGAGATCAAAAGCAACATCAACAACGATCAATGCTGGGAATTTAACAGGAGCAAGTTTAGCTCAATTTCAACAAGCGCAATCAGGCTTGTCAAGTGCCTTGTCTAAGTTATTGGTAGTGGTAGAAAAATATCCAGATTTAAAATCGAATCAAAATTTTTTAGAACTACAAAATCAATTAGAGGGAACTGAGAATCGAATTAAAATGGAGAGAGATCGATTTAATGGTAAAGTAAACCAATACAACAAACATATCAAGGTTTTTCCTAATAGCATGTTGGCTGGAGTTTTTGGTTTTGAGAGTATGGATCTTTATTCATCGAATCCGGGTTCTGAAAATGCAGTGGATATAAATTTTGATTTTAACAAGAAAGAATAATGTCAAAAATAACATCTTTTCTTTCTCCCCAAGATGAAGAAGCAGTTGTTGCTGCTATCAAAGAAGCAGAGAAAAATACATCGGGAGAAATACGAGTGCACATAGAGGCGCACACAGATAATGATCATTACGAACATGCAATGAACGTTTTTGGTGAATTAAAAATGCATGAAACCAAATTAGGAAATGGTGTTCTTTTCTATGTAGCAGTGAATGATCATAAGTTTGTCATTCTTGGTGATAAAGGAATTAATGACAAAGTAGCTGAAGATTTTTGGGATACAACGAAAGAAATGATGCAAAATCATTTCAGAAAAGGCGCGTTTAAACAAGGATTAGTCGATGGTATTTTAAAAGCAGGACATGAATTAAAAATTCATTTTCCATATCAAGACGATGATACAGACGAATTGTCTAATGAAATTTCTAAGAGCTCATGAAAAAGATACTAATAGCCGGGCTACTGGGTTTTTTCTTTGTGAGTGTCAGTCAAGCACAATTTAAGATTCCTGAAGTTCCAAAAAAGCAATCGAGCGTTTATGATTATTCAGAATTACTTTCTTCGTTAGAAGCAAGAAACTTAGAGCAAAAGTTAGTCCGATATTCAGATTCAACATCTACACAAATTGTAGTGATTGTAATTAACTCTTCAAATGGGGAAGATATTAATTATCTCGCTGCAAACTGGGGAGAAAAATGGGGAATTGGTCAAAAAGGGAAAGATAATGGCGTTTTATTGATGCTGGCCTTAGAAGATAGAAAGGTTGCCATTCAAGTTGGAAGAGGAACTGAAGGGAGTCTTACAGATTTAATGTCGAAACGAATTATAGAATCTCGAATCATTCCCGAATTTAAAAGAGGAAACTATTACAAAGGTTTAGACAGGGGAACTGATGGGATTTTTGAAGTTTTAAATGGAGAATTTAAGGAAAATAGAAAACGAAAAAGTAAGAGGGAAGGGAACGATTTTTCAGGAGTTCTATCATTTATTGTCATTCTTATTTTGTTCATTACTTTAAGAAATAAAGGCGGCGGAAGAAACGGAGGAAGAAGATCTGGTTCGGGTGCTTTATTAGACATTCTTATCTTAAGCAGTATGGGAAGAAGTGGTGGCTTTGGAGGTTCTTCAGGCGGAGGTTCTTCTGGTGGCTTTGGTGGCGGTTTTGGTGGAGGTTTTGGTGGTGGAAGCTTCGGTGGAGGCGGTGCTTCAGGAGGGTGGTAAACGATTCTGTTTAAAATTTTAAATGGTGTTTTACACGAATTAAAAACCAATTAAAGGACTGTAAATTTGAAAAACAAAAGCAGCCAACCAGCAACTAAAAACAAACCTCCTAAAGGAGTAATTGGCCCTAAAAATTTTATTTTTTTATTTTTTGCGGATGAAATTACCAAACCATAAATTGAAAAAGAAAACAACAACGTCCCGATGATGAATGCAAGAAATATGTATTGATCAATAGTCGAACTTTCTTTTAATTGAAAGCCTAAAACCAGCAATACAATTGCATGGTACATTTGGTATTTTATACCTGTCTCGAAACTTTGTAATTGTTCTGTAGATAATTTTTTCTTTAATAAATGTGCACCGAATGCACCCAAAATAATAGCCGTAGCTCCAAAAAATGCAGCAAAAACTAAAGCAATTTCATTCATATTTTAAAAAATGTGTTATTGATTGAAATTTTTCATTAAAACAAGGTGTAAAAATACACTTTTAAAGTGTGTTTAGGTATGTTTTATAGTCTTTTGGACTGTCAATATCAATTAGATTTACACGTGTTTTTGGAGATAAAATTTCTTTTTTGTTTTTTTGGAGGAATTCCCTAGCACCTTTATCGCCTTTAATCGCTAATAAATTTTTAATAAATGATTTTGGAAAAATTGCAGGAACCCCAAACCTATTTTCATATCTCGAGGCGATTATTTTCTTTTTTTCTTTTGAAAACAGCGCCACCATTTCTTGATAATAAGCTAGTTTAATAGCTGGTTGGTCTGCTAGTAACAGGAAGATTCCATCAAACTGTTTTTTTTGTTTTTGTAGGTGTTTTATTCCTGAAATAATACTAGAACTCAACCCCAATTCATAGTCTTTATTGATGGTAACATCCACATTACTCATATCCACTTTCTTTTTTATTTCTGCAGCATGTGCACCTAAAACACAGAGCGTGGAAGTTTTTTTAATTTTCATTGAAGTTTCTATAGCATTCTCTATGAGTGTTTTGCCCTCTATTTTTAACAATTGTTTTATATTGCCCATTCTTGAAGATTTACCAGCCGCCAATATGAGTACAACTAATTGCATATTAATTTTGATGAATGTGACCAGTGATGTTCTTCAAAGAATCTGGTTTTTTATTTTTTATAGTAGCTAGTATTTCAGCCAAGATTGAAATGGCAATTTCTTCGGGGGTTTGAGCCCCCAAGTTTAACCCTGCAGGTGTGTGTATACTATCTAGAAAGTCTTCCGTAATTGACGGGTTCAATTCAATTAGCTCGTTAAACATTTTATCCCGTCTTTTTGCGGCTCCTAAAACACCTAGATATGCCGGTTTTTTATCAATCAATTTTAGTATATATTTTAAATCTTGCACATAACTATGATTCATAATTAGGATTCCTGTATTTGCATCAATTTTAGAAAAATCGATCATTTCAGCATTACTTTCAACAACCGAATTTGCTCCTGGGAAATCATTGATACTTTTGGGATCTTTTAAAGAAGTAATGAGGTCTATCTGCCAACCTAACAAAGAACCTATTTTACATAATTTTACCGCATCGTGTTCAGCACCAATGATTCGTAAATTAAATGCAGGTTTTATCATTTGATGAAAGGATAATAGGTTTTTTTCAGGTTTTCTAACAACGTTTTTAGAGAAGGTAAACGGATCTAAATTCTGAAAGGTTAGGATTGAGCCAAAATCAACGCTAGCTTCCTCATTTTTTGAATAAATAGCTTCGATGTTTATGATTTTTCTGTTTAAAATAGCGTTTCTGAAAGTTGTATGGAGTAGTTCAGAGATAAAAAAAGGTTCAATTAAGATATACAAAACACCTTCACAACCCAATTTATACCTGCCGTCATAAGTGATTATTTTTGCTTCCGCATTTTTAAAAACACTCTTGCTTCTGTGAAGAATTTCTTTTTCCACACAGCCTCCACTCACGGCACCGGTCATTTTTTCGTTTTCAGAAATTAGCATGCGAACGCCTGGTTTTCTGTAGGAAGAGCCCTCTAGATGCACCACAGTTGCCAATACATTTTTTAATCCTTTTTGTTGATTGGTAAATGCTTGATTAATAATTTCTTTAAGTTCGTGAATCATTTCAAATACTAAAATTGAGGTTTAAATATAGAACTTTTAAAGTTATTATTTACAGCTTACATTACAAGTTTCACATTTGTAGATATCTTCATTGATGCTCATTCTACTTGTATTCTTCTCTCTTATTTTATTGATAAAATTGCAGTAAGTCTGATCACGAACAATCAACTTTTTATTTAATTGAAAAAGCCACCTTTAAAAGCTGTGTTTACTAATTCCATTGTAACTTCTTTCTTTCTGCCCAGTAAAATTCGGAATTTACTTTAAAAGAATCTAACAATTTAATTTCATCCGTTGCAAGGTAAAAAGAAGTCATTTTTAAATTTTCTTTTAATTGAGTAACATTACTAGCACCGCTTAAAACAATGCTCTTGGGAATTGTTTGAGTACAATATTTTAAAGTAATTGCATCTATACCAACGGTGTATTTTTTCGATAAATCTTCTAAAAAGGTGTACATCTTGTCATAATGCTTATAGTGTTGGTTTCTAAAAACGCGACCATTTGCCAACGCCTCTTTGATAACAATCGATTTATTTTGACGAATTAAATCTTTAGAAACCTCCAATAAACTTTGGTCTAAAAAATTATAAGTCACTTGAAATATGTCAAAAATTTGCTTGCCATCCACCAACACATTCATGGCTTTTTTAATCACTTCAACCTGGTTTTCGCCTGTTGTTGTCAATCCTATTTTTAGGTTGTGTTCTTTCTTTAAAAAGGCTAATTTTTTTAAAACTTCTTTATTTTCTAGGACTCCTGTTTCTAAAGTAGCAGAATGAATTTGATATACTTTTAAGTGGGGGAGAAGTTGTTTCGAGAAATTCCATTGCTCATTTAACTTAGAGAAACTATGTTCTTTAACTTCGTGAATTGTTGCGTTTGCATCGAAATTAGCGGTGTACGTATATCCCCATTTTGTTCCAATTTCAATAGATGCATCATTCTTAGTTTGCAACCATTCTAGGACTAATTTTTCGGCGAAACCATAGCCAGGCGCTGTGTCAAAATATCTAATTCCTAGATTATAAGCTTCTTCTAAAACTGAAAAACTATGCTTTCTAAAAGCTTCTAGAGTAGAATATTTGGTGTTCTCTTGACGAATATTGATATATTGTGGCCTTCCTAAAGCCGCTGTTCCTAATCCTAATTTCATAAGTAATTTTGTTTTTTAAGAACTACAAGATAGCATCGAACAGCCTACTTTATTTCTTGCCCATTCAGGTCTTTTGGCAAACCATTTTACATTCTCAGGTTGCTCAGAATAGGGTTTTTTCAAGAGTTTAAAGAGCTCATCTATTAGGGTGTAATTTCCCTTATCAGCTTCATCAATAGCCATTTGAGACATGTAATTTCGCAAAATATATTTTGGATTTACAGCATTCATTTTTTCTTTTCTTTGCGCGGGAGAAAGCAATTCTTGCTGCAATCTACTACTGTAATTCTTAAACCACAAATGCCATTTATTTTTTACATCACTCGAAATATTTTCTAAAGTATAAAATGCTTTTTTTATCAATTCAAAAGCTATTTTTTCATCAGAAAAGTCACTTAAATTTCTAAAGAAGATCGTCATGTCTGTTTCAACTAATTGCAAATTGTCTTCTAAACTTTGAATCAAGTTTACATCGTTTTCATGATTAGAGAACAAACCTAGTTTGGTTTTCATCATCTGGAAAGATTTTTCTTCAAAGTCAACTTTATATTGATCTAAAATATTTTCTAAGGGTACTACATCTTCAATAATTGGATACAAAGCATTTGCGAGTTGATATAAATTCCACAAACCAATATTCGGCTGATTGCCATACCTGTAGCGTTTATGTTGGCTGTCGGTTGTGTTTGGCGTCCAACTATAATCAAAACCCTCTAACCAGCCATAAGGGCCGAAATCGATGGTTAATCCTAAAATAGACATGTTATCAGTATTCATTACTCCATGCACAAAACCAACACGTTGCCAATGGATAATCAGTTCTAAAGTACGTTCAGAAACTTCCTTAAAAAAGGATACATAGCTTTTTTTTGATGGATTTCCTAAATTTGGAAAATGATGCTTGATTGTGTAGTTTACTAACGATCTTAGGTTTTTAACATCTTTTCTTGCGGCAAAAATCTCATAATTTCCAAAGCGTAAAAAACTTGGAGCAACCCTAGAAACAATGGCTCCTTTTTCATAAGCCGGATTTCCGTCATATAAAACATCACGTAAAACAGTATCACCAGACAAACTTAAAGACAAAGCACGTGTTGTTGGCACTCCTAGATGAAACATCGCTTCACTACACAAATATTCTCTAACTGATGAGCGTAAAACAGCCAAACCGTCTGCTGTTCTTGAATACGGGGTTTCTCCAGCACCTTTTAATTGCACTTTCCAGTTTTTATTATGAGATTCAATTTCAAACAAATTAATGGCTCTTCCATCTCCTAATTGTCCTGCCCAATTGCCAAATTGATGTCCTCCATAACACATGGCATAAGGTCTTGTATTTGGATAAATTGTATTTCCAGTAACAATATTTTTAAAGAAATCTGACTTTGTTTCTTGTTCAGATATTTGAAGATCGGAGGCCATTTCCCGGGAAACATGAATCACTTTCGGTTCTTTGGTTTTTTTCGGTTTTACATATGAAAATACTGCTTCAGTAACCTGTCTTCTTGTGTTTTCAAGAATTGAATCTGACGGATTTTCTGTTGTAAAAGTTTCTTTTATCCTAAGTTTCATGTACTTATAATTACAATTTTGTAATTTATTTTTAATGGTATTTGATCTATTTTAATTTATCAGCGTATCTCTTTCTCAATTTAGCCAATTTTGGCTCAATTACAAAACTACAATATCCCTGTTGTGTGTTTTCTCTGTAGTAATTTTGATGAGCAGCTTCTGCCTCATAAAAAATAGGCAAAGCACTTACTTCTGTACATATTGTATTTTGATAATAAGTTTGAATTTTTGTCAATATTTCTTGGGCAATTTTTTGCTGACTTTCAGAATGATAGAAAATTACAGAACGATATTGTGTTCCTCTGTCTGCTCCCTGTCTGTTGAGTGTTGTTGGGTCGTGGGTGGTCATAAAAATGATTAAAAGTTCTTCAAATGAGATGATATTTGCATCAAAAGTTACTTGAACAACTTCTGCATGACCGGTTAACCCGGAACAAATTTCTCTGTATGTTGGCTTTCCAGGAGCACTTCCGCCTGCGTATCCAGAAACCACTTTTTGGACTCCTTTTATTTCTTGAAAGACTGCTTCAGTACACCAAAAACAGCCCCCTCCAACAGTCATAATTTGTATATTATTACTCATTTTCTGCATTCTCTTTTTTTAATTGCATGGCTTCAGAATTAATACAATAACGCAATCCACTTGGAAGAGGCCCATCTGGGAAAACATGTCCTAAATGTGCATCACACGTATTGCAAAGTACTTCAACTCTTATCATCCCAAAAGAAACGTCTTTGTGGTATTTTATGGCATTTTCTTTAATTGGCTGCGTGAAACTTGGCCATCCAGAACTTGATTCAAATTTTATCGTAGAA